>CACHYW010000009.1 GCA_902584215.1 uncultured Pelagibacteraceae bacterium | reverse complement strand
GAGATTACGTTTTCAGACCACAAGTTATTTGATAATTGTGAGCAAGGATCAGATTTTTATTTTGTTCACAGTTTTTATTTTCAGAATCAAAAAAGTGAACATTCTATAGCTATGACTAAATACCCTGATCAAATTACGGCGGCAGTTTGCAAGGAAAATATATGTGGTACACAATTCCATCCTGAAAAAAGCCACATAAATGGAAAAAAAATAATTCATAACTTTTTAGAGTGGAAGCCGTAATGATCTTATTTCCAGCTATTGATTTGAAAGATGGTAAATGTGTACGCCTTGTCCAGGGTGATTTTAATAAATCTACTACTTATAATAATTCACCCTTAGATCAAGCTAAGTTATTTGAAGATCTAGGGATAAGTTGGCTTCATTGTGTAGATTTGGATGGAGCTTTGGCGGGTCAATCAGAAAATGTAAAGTCAATTGAAGAGATTGCGTCAAAAACAAATTTGAAATTGCAATTTGGTGGAGGTATTCGAAATATAAAATCAGTTGAAACCTTAATAAATATTGGCATACAAAATGTAATACTTGGAACAGCAGCATTTGAAGATTATGAATTATTTCAAACTGCTATTCAGAAATATCCAAACAAAATGTCTATTGCACTAGACATTAAAAATGAGCAAGTCGCTCTTCGTGGTTGGAGAGAAGTTAAGTCAATTAATCTCGAGAAATTTTTACTATCGATTGAAGGTTTAAAAATAAATTCAATTATATGCACAGACGTGATGAGAGATGGAATGAAAAAAGGAATTAACTTTGATATGCTGGAGAATGTCATGAAAATGACGAGCTTTTTGTGCGTCGCTTCAGGCGGCGTGTCGTCAATTGATGATATAAAAAATATCAAAGGTAAAAATTACTCTCAAATGAAAGGTGTCATTGTTGGTAAAGCAATTTATGACAAAAACTTTGATATTAAAGACGCATTAAAAATATTAAGTAAATAATGTTAAAAAAAAGAATTATACCTTGTTTAGATGTTGATAATGGCAGAGTTGTTAAAGGGGTTAATTTTATCGATCTAATCGATGCAGGAGATCCAGTCGAACAAGCTATAATCTATAATGCTGAAGGAGCTGATGAGCTTTGTTTTTTAGATATTACTGCGTCAAGTGATAACAGAGACACATTGCTAGAGGTGGTGAAAAAAACAGCTGAGAATTGTTTCATACCACTTACTGTAGGTGGAGGTGTAAGGAATTTGGATGATATTTCACGTTTACTTCATTTTGGAGCAGATAAAGTTTCAATAAATACAGCAGCAGTTGATAATATTGATTTAGTAGCTGAGGCTGCAAACAAGTATGGTTCATCAACAATCGTGATAGCTGTAGACGCAAAAGAAACTGCTGAAAATCAATGGAAAGTATTCACTCATGGTGGGAGAAAAGAAACCAACATTGATGTTGTTACTTACTGTAATGAAGTGGCAAAACTAGGTGCTGGAGAAATATTGCTTACATCAATGGATAGAGATGGAACAAAAAGTGGGTTTGACAATAAACTGTTAAAAGCTGTTACTTCAAAAGTTAATGTACCGGTTATTGCGTCAGGTGGTGTTGGCAACTTGGATCATCTTCTCGATGGCATTCTTGAAGGGGAGGCAAGTGCATTACTCGCTGCCTCTATTTTTCACTTTGGTGAATTCAGTATAGGCGAAGTTAAAAGATATCTTGCTGATAATAATATTCCGGTTAGGATCTAATCATGAAAGGTTATTGGATTGCAAAAGTAAATGTGCTTCATCCCGATAAACAAAAAATGTATGCTGAACTTGCTTCTAAGGCAGTGCAAAAATACGATGGCAAGTTCCTAGTGCGTGGAGGAAGTCAAGTTATTGCTGAGGGAAAAGAGTATGAACGAAATGTCGTAGTAGAATACTCCTCATTCGATAATGCAAAAAAAGCTTATAACAGTAAAGAATATCAAGAGGCAAAAAAATTGCTTGGTGAAGATAAGGATAGACTTTTTGCTATTGTTGAAGGTTATGAATAATGGTTAATAAAGTTGATGTTCTTGTTCGATTATTTGAGACTATTGAAAAACGTACAAAAGAAGATCCCTCGAAATCATACACAGCCAAGCTCTTATCTGAAGGTAAAGCTAAATGCATTGAAAAATTAAAAGAAGAGTCTCTTGAAACAGTTGAAGCAGCAGAGCAAGATAACGTAGAACAAGTAATATATGAATCTGCCGATCTCATATATCATTTGCTTGTACTCTGGAAAAAATTTGATATTTCAGCTGATCAAATATACGCAGAGCTAGAAAGCAGGGAAGGTAAAACAGGGTTACGTAAATAATGAGTTACGACAAAGATAATATATTTGCAAAAATAATAAGAGGTGAGATTCCCTGCGATAAAATTTATGAAGATGACTTTGTACTTTCTTTTAAAGATATAAGGCCTCAAGCACCTTCCCACGCATTAATTATTCCAAAAGGAAACTATCTAGACATAAATGACTTTAGTTTAAACGCCAGTGATAATGAAATTATTGGGTTTAATAGGGCTATTGCGAAGGTTGCGGGTATGTTGGGTATTAGTGAAAATTCAGGAGGAAATGGTTATAGAGTTATAGCGAATGCTGGAAATGACGCACATCAAGAGGTACCACATCTTCACTTTCATTTATTAGCTGGAAGACCTTTAGGTCCAATGGTTTTTCCAGAAAAATCAAATTAAGAGTAATTTATAATGACAAGTAAGATTTCAGACGAAGAACTGGTAAATTTATTTAATAAAAATAAATTATTTAACCTATTCAACATGACAGTTCTTGAAGTGAATACTGATGCTGGAAGTATTAAAATGGAATTTGAGGTAGAGCAAAAATATTGTAATCCTGCAGGTGATGTTCAAGGGGGTATTGTAAGTGGGATGGTTGATGATGCTACTGCTCTTGCCTTTATCTTTCAAAACCATTTTAAGAAAAGACCGCCAACTATAGAACTAAAAACTAATTTTCTATATCCTACAAAACCAGGAAAAGTAATTGGATATGGCCAAGTAGTTAAATCAGGAAAAAATATTGCTTTCCTAGAAGGAAGACTTGAACAAAACAATAGAACTGTTGTTACAGCCACATCTACTTGTGTAATTGTAGACATGCCTCAAGTAAATTTAAAAAAAATGATGGGAGAAAAAAAATGATTAATAAACAATGGATACTAAAAAATTTCCCTGTAGGAGATATTAAAGAAGGTGATTTAGTTATGGAAGAAACTTCTGTTCCAGAATTAAATGAAAATGAGGTTTTGATAAGGAATATTTATTTATCACTTGATCCTGCTAACAGAGGATGGATGAGTGGGCGTGCCTCTTATGTTGATGCAATGCAAACTGGAGACGTTATGAGAGGCGGAACAATTGGCATAGTTGAGAAATCAAAAAACCAAAAATTTAAAGAAGGTGAGATCGTTAATTGTATGGGTGGATGGCAAGAATATTTTATCACCAATGGTAAAGGTGTTAGACAAATACCACAAGGTACTGGTTTTCCATTAGATAGTTACATGAGTATTTTGGGAATGACAGGGATGACTGCTTATTTTGGTTTACTAGATATTACAAAACCTCAAGCAGGTGAAACATTAGTTGTTTCAGCTGCAGCGGGTGCCGTAGGTTCAATAGTTTGCCAAATTGGAAAAATAAAAGGATGCAAAGTTATCGGTATCGCTGGTTCTGATGAGAAGTGTCAGTGGTTAGTAAACGACCTTGGCATAGATGGAGCAATAAATTACAAAACAGAAAATATTAGAAAAAGACTTAAAGATCTTTGTACTGATGGAGTTGATATATATTTTGAAAATGTTGGAGGAACCATTACGGATGCAGTTCTTACAAGAATGAATATAAATGGAAGAATAAGTTTATGCGGCTTAATATCTGCTTATAACGCTGAATCATTAGTGCCTGGACCAGCATGGGGAAACCTATTGATCAAAAGAATAATGCTCAAAGGTTTCATTGTTTTTGACTATTTTAAAAGATACATAGAGGCTTACCAAGACCTTACAACTTGGATCAAAGAGGGAAAAATTAAATATAAAAACCATATAGTTCCTGGTTTAGAGAATGCAGAAAACTCTATTAAAAAGTTATTTTCAGGAGAAAATGAGGGGAAATTAATAATAAAAGTTTCAGAAGACGCGACTCAAAATTAAACCAATGAAAAAAGTTTTAATCTTCAGCAATGGAGAGCAAATTGGAGATGGCATTTTAAAATTGCCAATTGTTTATCAATTAAAAGATAGATTTCCAAATTATGAAATTCATTGGATGACCGACACAATCTATACGGAGTTTAATCAAAGACTAAAAAAGTTTACCTCAAACCACATCGATAAAATATGGGAAAAAGCAAAACTAAACCCTTTCTTTTGGAAAAAAATCTCAGATGTCTATAATTTAAATAAGGAAGAATTTGATATTATTATTGATACGCAGAAAGCAGTGCCCAGAACCATTGCCTTAAAGAGACTGAAAGCAAAAATTTTTATTTCATCTACGGCCAATTGGTTTTTTTCTAACTTAAAACCTAAAGCTTTTAGTAAAGAAAGAAAATTTTATATAAAAAGTATTATTGAAATGCTTGACCTAGTTTCAAATTATGAAGATGAAAAAGAATTTGAAATAGATATTCCTCAAGCAATAACAGAGACTTTAAATAAGTTGTTTGATCCCAGTAAAAAGTATATTGGTATTGCGCCTGGTTCCAACACCCCAACAAGGATTTGGTCATTTGATAAATATTTAGAAGTAGCTAAATTTTATGAAAGAAAAAATTTCAATATTGTTTTTTTTCTTGGACCAGAGGAGCAAAATCTTCGTAAAAAAATAATTGATACAATAGATAATCCCCTTTTTCCTGAAGAAGAAGTTGAAAATTTTCCAGGAATTGAAGTGGTAATGGCATCAACAAATTATCTAGATATTGCTATAACTAATGACAGCGGAACTGGTCAAATGCTCTCAACTAATATGTGTCCATTGTTAAAAATCTGTGGTCCAACAAGTGCAGTTAAATTTCTAAATGATCAATTCACAAACATTAATTTTATTGCGTCGCAGAGTTTTGGTGGAGATGATATAAACTTAATAACTTCAGATGCAGTTATTAATGAAATTGACAAAATTCTAGATAGTTAATTTTTATAATCTGGCCCCGTAAATTTGTATTACCCTCGAGGCAAATTTAACTCCTTCTTTACCACATTCTTCAAGGGGCTGTCCCTGAATATATTTTAACAAAAATCCGGCTGCAAATAGATCGCCAGCTCCTGTTGTATCAACAAGATTATCTATTTTTTGGGGTTCAATTTTAATTACCTCTTCATTATTTACAATCATTGCCCCTTTTTCACCGAGTGTAATCGCAAAAATTTTATTCTTATCTTTAATAATATTTATGCTCTCGTCCAAGTCTGATGCACCTAATAGAGATTTCATTTCCTCTTCATTCGCAAAAACAATATCAGCGTCGTCATTAATTAAACTTAAAAAGCTTTCTTTAAAACGTTCAATGCAGAATACATCGGATACACTAAAGGCTACAATTTTATTATTCTCCTTAGCAACCTTTGTCGCTTTTTTGATTGCAACTTGAGCATCGTCTAGGTCCCAAAGGTATCCTTCTAGATAGGTGACTCTTGATTGAGAAATAACCTCTTCATTAACATCATCAGAATTAAGCTTTTGGGATATTCCTAAATAGGTACTCATTGTCCTTTGAGCATCAGGGGTTACCATAACTAAGCATCGCCCTGTTTCACTCTCATCAGATTGAGGGACATTAGCAAAAAATACATTTTCTTTATTTAAGCCATCAACAAATGCGTTACCAACTTCATCCATTCCAACCTTTCCGATAAAAGCTGTTTTCATATTACTTTGAGCTAGAGCAACTATTGAGTTAGCAACTGATCCACCAGAAACAGTTTTTTTAATATCAATTTTTCCTGAGATATTTTTAATGCCATCTAAGTCCACTAAAGACATGAGGCCTTTTCTTAATTCGTGATCATTCAAGAATTGATCTTCTACGTCTGTAATTACGTCAACAATTGAATTCCCAATACCTACGATATCATATTTATTATCTACCATGTCTCCACCCAAGGACGCAGATCTATTTCATAAGTCCACGCGTTTTTTGGTTGATTATGTATCATTAAGTAGTTCTGTGCAATATCATCTGGATTCATTAGTCCATCAACTTTTTTCTTTTCTTTTACATAATCGGGAAACAATTCATTGACCCACGGGGTATCAATTGCTCCATCAATAACAACATGCGCTACATGAATTCCTTTGGGTCCTAACTCTCTTGCCATACTCTGTGAAAGAGCACGTTTTGCATGCTTTGCGCCTGCAAAAGCAGCAAAACCTTCTTTACCCCTGACACTTGCTGATGCACCAGTAAAAATTATTGTTCCTTTTTTTCTAGGAACCATTTTTTTTGCGACTTCTCTCCCCATAAGAAATGCACCAAATGCAGCCATTTCCCAAACTTTATAATATTTTCTTGATGTTGTTTCTAAGATGCCATATCTGATGTTTGCTCCTATGTTGTATACTGCAACTAAGATCTCGCCGATTTCGTCTTCAATTTTATTAATTAAGTTTATGACGTCATCTTCTTTTCTTGCATCAAGAGAATAAAAGAAACACTCGCCGCCATTTTTTCTAATTTCTTCAGCTAAACTGGATAATTTATCACCATTTCTTCTTGCAACTACAACAGTGAATCCATCATCTGCAAAAACTCTCGCTATTGACGAACCTAAACTGTCACCAGCGCCAATTATCAATGCTATTTTATTTTTCATTTTGAAAGAACTCTAGCAGTTACCGTCAAACTATCAACTCTCTATTATAAAATTATCTATTAAGGTTTTTTTGTTTTTACTGGCTTTTTTCTATCAGGAAAACAGGTTTTGCAAATTTTACAATCTAAGCCAAAACATTTTCTAGCTTCACAATACTCTCTTCCGTAAAAAATAATTTGTAAATGAAGTTTATTCCAACTGTCCATCGGAAAGATTTTTTTTAAATCTTTTTCTGTTTGCACTACATTTTTTCCACTAGTTAGCCCCCATCTTTGTGCTAATCTGTGAATATGCGTATCAACAGGAAAGGCTGGATGACCAAAACCTTGTGACATTACTACACTGGCTGTTTTATGGCCAACACCAGGAAGCTTCTCAAGTTCGTCAAAACTTTCTGGTACCTTGCCATTAAAATTTTTAACTAATATTTTAGACAACCTATAGATTGCACTTGACTTTTGGGGGGCTAAGCCACACGGTCTTATAATCTTGTATATTTTATTTTGAGATAATTTTTGCATTTTTTCTGCATTATTTGCTTCTTTAAAAAGTATGGGTGTAATTTCATTTACCCTTTTATCGGTACATTGTGCACTTAGAAGAACAGAAATTAAAAGTTCAAACTTGTTCCTATGATTTAGAGGTATGGGAGTTTTAGGATATATTTTATTTAATATATCCATTATTTTTGTTGCGCGTTCAACTCTTTGCATCACCTATTTCTTAGTGTTCTAAATATCCAAAACGTCGGCCATTGAATAAAGGCCTGGCCCTCTATTCATTCCCCATTTTACAGCTTGAAGTGCGCCACTGGCAAAAATGCCCCTATTTTCAGCTAAATGCTGAATTTTAATCGTTTCATCATTTGATGAGAATATTATCTCATGGTCTCCAATGGTTTCACCTTTTCTAAAGGACGACATTACAATTTTATTTTTTATACTCTTACCAATTGTATTGATGCGATTAATTTTCATTATATTTTCCAATTTTTTATTCTTTCCATCAGCAGCAGCTTTGCCAAGCATTATTGCCGTCCCTGAAGGTGCATCAATTTTATGTTTATGATGAGTTTCATTTATTTTTATGTCAAAAGAGCTATCTAATGTTGAGGAAGCAATTTTTACAATACTCTCTAATAAATTTATTCCCAAACTCATATTTCCAGATTTAATAATTGTGGCGTGCTGTGCTGCAAAATCTATTTTACGTAACTGGCTTTTGCTGAACCCAGTTGTTCCAATTACGTGAACAATTCTTGCTTGTGCAGAATATTTTGCATGCTCTAATGTTGCTTTTGGAACTGTAAAATCAATAACTGCATCAGCTTTTGCAAATAGCTCAATGATATTATCTGTAATTAAAATACCAGTTTTTTTTGTCTTTAAAATTTGACCTATATCTTTTCCTATTGAATGATGACCAATGCTCTCGGTTGCTCCAAACAATGTAAAAGATTTATCTTGAACAATTCTTTTTGCTATTTGTGTGCCCATACGACCTGAAGCACCCGTTACGACTACTTTAATTTTTTTCATTTTTTAAAGATAATTCAAATAAAGAAAAAAGTAATGGTATTTAATTTTTTGTTTTCCAGAAATCTCTGGCTTTCTTAAAAAAAGCCGAGCTAAGAGGATTTTCTTCGTTATTGCTGACCTCTTGAAAGGATTTTAGAATATCAATTTGTTTTTTGTTTAAATTTACTGGTGTTTCAACTTTGGTCTGTATATATAAATCACCAAGATATCCGCTTCTTACGTTAGGCATCCCTTTTGACTTAAGTCTAAACTGATCTCCCGTTTGAGTTCCTTGAGGTATTTTTAATCTTGCTTTGCCTCCATCTATAATTGGTACATCTATAGATCCACCAACAGCGGCATCAATCATTGAAATAGGTACTTCAGCAAAAAGATTTTCATCTTCCCTGGCAAATATACTATGTTCGTTGACACTTACAAAAATATACAAATCACCTTGTTGACCACCATTTGTACCAGCCTCGCCCTCGCCACTTAGTCTTATTCTTGATCCATCATCAACTCCTTTTGGTATTTTAACCATTAGACTTTTTGTTTTTTGAGTTCGGCCGGAACCACCACATGGATTACAAGGATCAGATATTGTTGAACCTGTTCCCTGACAGGTGGGACAAGTTTGTTGAATAGAAAAGAAGCCTTGTTGTGATCTAATTTGACCTCTTCCACCACATGACTGACATGTTACAGGTTGACTTCCTTTAGATGCTCCTGAACCAGAGCATATCTCACATTGAACCTGTGTAGGTATTTTTACTTTGAATTTTTTTCCATTGTAGGCTTCTTCAAGTGAAACTGTAATATCATATCTTAAATCAGAGCCACGATTGTTTGACTTTCTCCTTCTGTTACCACCTCCTCCGAAAAAAGATGAGTCACCGCCAAAAAAATCCTCAAAAATGTCCTGAAAAGCTGATGAAGAAAAATCAAATCCGCCACCACCTTGTCCAGAGCTTCCGTCGACAGCTGCATGACCAAATTGATCATACGCAGACCTTTTTTCTTTATCTTGAAGAACCGCGTATGCTTCACTAGCTTCTTTAAATTTTACTTCAGCCTCTGCATCTCCCTGATTTCGATCAGGGTGATATTTCATCGCAAGTTTTCTATAAGATTTTTTTATCTCGGAATCGTCAGCAGTCTTGGATACTCCAAGAACTTCATAATAGTCTCTTTTTGACATAAGCTTACCTGCTTACGAATCTTTATTGTCTTCTTTAACTTCTTCAAATTCTGCATCAACAACTTTTTCATTGTTTTCTTTTGCATCATTAGGTTCACCACTTGTTGGCCCACCTTCTGGTGAAGGAGCATCTTGTTGTTGGGCTTTATACATTGCTTCACCTAATTTCATGGAAGATTGAGTTAATGCTTCCAGGCCACTTTTTATTTTTTCTATATCATCAGAGGCGATTGCTTCTTTCAAAGTCTTAATATCGTTCTCGATCGCATTTTTTTCTTGATCTGAAACCTTGTCACCAAATTCTTTAAGATTTTTTTCTGCTGAGTGTACCATCGTATCAGCTTGATTTTTCACATCTACAGTTTCCCTTTTCTTCTTATCAGATTCAGCATTTGCCTCAGCTTCTTTGACCATCTTTTCAATTTCTTCTTCGCTTAGGCCGCCAGACGCCTGAATTTTAATCTGTTGTTCTTTTCCAGTTCCTTTATCTTTAGCAGATACATTCACAATTCCATTTGCATCAATATCAAAAGTCACTTCAACCTGAGGTACTCCTCTTGGTGCTGGGGGAATGCCGACAAGATCAAAATTGCCGAGAAGCTTATTATCCGATGCCATCTCTCTTTCGCCTTGGCATACACGTATTGTCACTGCTGTTTGATTATCATCGGCCGTAGAGAAGACTTGACTTTTCTTTGTAGGTATTGTCGTATTTTTATCAATTAGTTTTGTAAATACTCCTCCTAATGTTTCAATGCCAAGAGAAAGAGGAGTGACATCTAATAATAATACATCTTTAACATCACCCTGAAGTATCCCCGCTTGAATAGCAGCCCCTTGAGCTACTACTTCGTCAGGATTGACACCTTTATTAGGTTCCTTACCAAAGAAGTTTTTAACTGTTTCAATTACTTTAGGCATTCTTGTCATACCGCCAACAAGAACAACTTCATCAATTTCACCTGCGCTCAAACCTGCATCCTTTAATGCAGCGTCACATGGTTTAATAGTTTTCTCAATTAAATCATCGACCAATGTTTCAAGTTTAGCTCTTGTAACTTTAATGTTTAAATGCTTAGGACCAGATTGATCCGCAGTAATAAACGGAAGATTGATTTCTGTTTGAGAAGTAGATGATAATTCTATTTTAGCTTTCTCCGCTGACTCTTTAAGTCTCTGTAAAGCCAATTTATCTTGAGTTAGATCAATATTATTTTCTTTTTTAAATTCATCGGCTAAATAACTGAGAAGTCTTGAATCAAAATCTTCTCCACCAAGGAACGTATCACCATTAGTTGATTTAACCTCAAACACTCCATCACCAATTTCTAATATTGAAATATCAAAAGTCCCTCCACCTAAATCATAAACAGCAATTGTTTTACCATCCTTTTTATCTAGACCATATGCTAGTGCAGCGGCTGTGGGCTCATTAACAATTCTTTCAACTTCTAGTCCAGCTATTTTACCTGCGTCTTTGGTGGCCTGCCTTTGTGCATCGTTAAAATAAGCTGGCACGGTAATTACCGCTTTCTCAACAGTTTCTCCTAAATATCTTTCTGCATCTTCTTTTAGTTTTTGCAATACAAACGCAGAAATCTGTGATGGGGAATATTTTTCATTTCCAGATTCTACCCATGCATCGCCATTTTCAGATTTTATAATTTTAAATGGTACCATGTCTGAATCTTTCTTAACCATTGGGTCTTCAAAAGAACGCCCCATAAGTCTTTTAATAGCAAAAAAAGTATTTTCTGGGTTTGTTACACCTTGCCTCTTAGCTGGCTGGCCAACCAGTTTTTCACTTTCAGCACCAAAACTTATTATGGACGGCGTTGTACGCGAACCCTCCGCATTTTCAATTACCTTTGGATCCTTACCATCCATTATTGAGATACAACTGTTAGTTGTTCCTAGATCTATGCCTATTACTTTTCCCATAAAACTCTCTTTTTTTAATTTGACTTATATATAGGTAGTCCATTTTTGTGTGCAACCCCCACAGTAGAAAGTATTTTTGCTTCGTAAAATGAACTTATATTGATTTATGATATTGATATTATTAGTCTTTTTTCTTTACAACGCCTACCATAGCAGGTCTTAAAAGCCTATCCCCAATACGGTATCCCTCTTGTACCACCTCAGTAATAATACCCGACTGCTTATCAGGATTTTCCACTTCAAACATTGCTTGATGCAAGTTTGGATCAAAATTTTGGTCTAAAGAATTAATTTTTTCAATTTTGAACTTTTCAAAAATTGTTATTATTTGTTTTTCTGTTAATTCAATACCTTCAATAAACTGTGAAATACTTTGATCAGATTTTTTTAGTTCATCTAGATCTATAGATTTTAACGCTCTCTCTAAATTATCCAACACAGATAAGATTTCTTTAGCGAAGCTAGAAATAACATAGTTACTGAGATCCTCCTTTTCTCTATCAAATCTTTTTCTTAGATTATCGTTATCTGCGAGAGATAGTAAAACTTGATTTTCTGCCTCTTTTAACTTTTCTTCAAGTTGCGAATGGTCAATATTTTCCTCAACTTGAACTTCTTCAGTATTCTCTTCAGTTTTCTTTTCAGAAACATTCTTTTTTTTGTTCTTTGCCATATCTTTTTTGAATATGTAATGATCTATATTATTTTCGTCAATACATAGTATAGTGAATTTATTAATATGAGAAATACAAGAAAAATTGGCGATCTTCGTAAATTTGAAATTATTCCAAATTTCTCTTCATATCCAGAAGGTTCTTGTATGATAAAATTTGGCGAAACTCAGGTATTATGTAACGCTTCTCTTGATCAAAATGTTCCAAGGTGGCTTAAGAATTCTCAGCAAGGCTGGGTAACCGCCGAATATGGAATGCTTCCTAGATCAACATCTGAAAGAATGTCCCGAGAAGCTGTCAGAGGCAAACAATCAGGAAGAACTCAAGAAATACAACGTTTGATTGGCAGATCGTTGAGAGCGGTAACAGATCTTAGTTTGTTAAAAGATATGCAAATTTTAATTGATTGCGATGTTATCCAAGCTGATGGTGGAACACGAACAGCTTCAATTTCAGGTGCCTTTGTAGCATTGCGGTTATGTATTCAGAACATTATTGAGAAAAAGATTATAAAAACTAATCCAATAAAGGAAAATCTTGCAGCTATAAGTTGTGGCATAGTCGATAATGTTCCATTGCTTGACCTAGATTTTATTGAGGATCAAAATGCTGAGGTTGATGCTAATTTTGTGATTACAGAAACAAATAAACTAGTTGAGATACAAATGACATCTGAAAAAAAACTTTGCTCAGAAAATGAATTTAATTCCATGCTTGAATTGGCAAAATCAGGTATTAGTCAAATAATTCAGTCTCAAAAAATACTTTTTGAAGGTAAGTAAGCTGTTAAAGGATATTGTAATAGCAAGTCACAACTCTGGAAAAGTGTCAGAAATAAAATCTTTATTAAAACCGTTGGGTTATAATATTATTTCTGCCAAAAAACTTAAAATTAACGAACCGATTGAAAACGGCCTCACATTTGGAGAAAACTCTGTTATTAAATCAAAAAATGCAGCATTAAAATCCAAATTGCCAGCTATAGCTGATGATAGCGGCCTTTGTATTTCATCATTAAATAATGAACCTGGTATTTATTCTGCAAGATGGGCGGGTAAAGATAAAGATTTTAACATTGCAATAGAAAAAATAGAAAAGAAAATGGAAAAAAATAATTATTTTAATAAATCAAGTAGAAAAGCTTTTTTTTGTTGTGCTTTATCAATTTATTTTCCAGACAATGTATGTAGAGTTTTTGAAGGTAGGATTTATGGACATGTGCAATTTCCTCCAAAAGGCAAGAATGGGTTTGGGTATGATCCAATTTTTGTTCCTAAAGGTTATAAAAAAACTTTTGGTGAAATGAATTTTAACTTTAAAGAAAGAATAAGTCACAGAGCAATTGCTTTTAAAAAACTGTCAAATTTTTTATCTAAAATAAAAAATTAATTTTTAATTACAAACTTATCATTACCTATGTGAAATATTAAAGGTCTACGTTTTACTTTTCCGTTTTCATCAAAACGAAACCACCCATTTATGCCTATATATCCTAAATCAGAATGAAGAATTTCGTTAGTAATTTTCTTATATTCCATATTTAAGCTGCTGATTAAACCTACTAAATCGTATGCCAAAGCAGCTAATGAGTGAGGATTATTTTTAAATATTTTTTTATACTCTTCTTTAAATTTTTTTCGTGCATTTAAGTCTAATGATGAAAAATACGAATTCTTCATTGAGGGCTCTTTAAGAATTAATTCTTTTCCCCAAACAGAATTTCCAATGAATTTTACTTTTTTTGGGTCAACATCATAATAGGGTAATATTGAAATAAAATTTGTTAATTCACTAAATGAGCGAGCAATTATTATAACAGCTTCAAAATCTACCTCACCCAAAGTATCTTTATTTCTTAATAATTTTAATTCTTTTAATGAAGACTCAGATTGCAATTTTTCGAGAAGTTTAACTCGATTATCCAAGTTTAGTTTTCTTTCATCGTAATTTGAAACTTCTCTAGCAATTTTGTAATAGTCGGGATCTTTAGTTGGATAAAAAATAAATTGTGATGATGATTTATTATTTTCATAATGGAATTTATTAATTTCATTTTTTACTTTATTTCCATATTTATTATCTGGAACTATTACTGCAAATTTATTAATCCCTCTATCAATTGAATACTCATAGATACTAGTTAATTCATCTTCAATAGTTAATCCAAAAACATAGACATTACGATCACTTACTTCAGAATTATTAGAAAAGGTTATAATTGGAACATTTTGACCATCTAAGTAATTTTTAACTTTTAAAACATTATTGGAAAATACTGGACCAATTATTAAATCAACATCATTACTTATTAAATATGATAGATTTTCAAATAGTTGATTTTCTTCTCCAGTGTCTACTATGTAAAATTCTAAATTTTTATTATTGGTTTTTTCTAATGCCAATTGTGCGGAATCTAGTAGGGATTTACCTATTTGATAAAACTCCCCAGACAAAGGTAAAAGTAAGCCTATACTGAAAATCTTATCATCTTTTTCTGTTGTGTTGTTTTCCTTAGCACTTGGATCTTCATCTCCTTTTATAGTATCTAACAATTTTGTTTGATTGTATGTTAGTGTTTTCTTGGTTGCTATTTGAGTTGTTTCACAGCCATACAATAATAAACTTAAAAAAAGAATTACTAAAATAATAAACTTATCTCTAAAATAAAACATGCAATCAAATTTAAATATATCCTATATTACAAAGTTATTTGAACATGAGAAACCTCAAAGTGGTCTTTATATAGTTCCCACGCCAATAGGAAATTTGTCTGATATTACGATAAGATCATTAAAAATACTTTCTTCAGTTGATTTAATAATAAGTGAAGATACTAGAGTTACTAAAAAACTTACTTCGAAATATGGAATAAAATGTAAAATACAGTCATTTCACAAATTTAATTCTAAACATAAAGTTCCTGTAATAATAAAAAAAATAAGGTCTAATTTTTCTATTGCCATAACTACAGACTCTGGAACTCCACTTATTTCAGATCCTGGAGCGGACCTTGTGAAAGAATGCTTAGACAAAAATTTAAGTGTATTTTCTTTGCCGGGCCCATCAGCCCCAATAGCAAGCTTTGTTCTAGCAGCTTTTCAGTCAGAAAATTTCACCTTTAGAGGTTTTTTCCCAAGAGAAAAAAAGAAAATAGAAAGTCAATTAGCAAGATTTAATAGAAGTGACTGTCCGGAAATATATTTTGAGTCACCCAAGCGAATTATCAAAACATTAAATATAATATTAGACCTAAGTGGTAATTGTAAAATAACATTTGTGAGGGAATTAACAAAAAAACATGAGGAAATTTTCAATACAGATATCTCTGACCTTTTAGAGAAAATAAGTTTAAAAGAAAAAATATTAGGGGAGATAACATTTATAATCGAACCAATAATGAGCAAAATTACTAAACTTTCTGACGAAGAAATCATTAAATCTGGCAATAGTTTACTAAATAAAGGTATGAATATCTCTGAGGTATCGCGTCTTATGTCAAAAGATTTGAGTATATCTAAAAGGGATATTTATCAGCTGTTAATAAAAAATAGGAAATAATATAAAATTAATATAATTTCAGATTATGAAACCTAACAGATTAATATTTATTCCGATTATATTAATAATATTTTTGTTATCTAACTGTACTATACCAGTAGCAACTGGAGTAGTTACCAAGGCAGTTACAGTTTCAAAGTCAGATATTAGCATTGGTGAATTTGTTGATGACACATTAATAAAGGCAATTTTAAAAAATGCATATTTTGATTTAAATGAAAAAATATTCTTTAATGTCGATGTAGAAGTTTCTCAAGGAAGAGTCTTACTTACTGGCACTGTTGAAAATATAGATTTAAGAATAGAAGCTACTAGAATTGCATGGGGAGTAAAAGGGGTTGAAACTGTCATCAATGAGATTCAAGTAAGCAATAGCGATAGTATACTTGATTTTGCAGATGATTTAGTGATAAGCACAAAAGTTTTGGCCAAAATTACTCTTGATGAAACAATAAATTCATTAAATTATAATATCGAAACTGTTAATAAGATTGTTTACATAATCGGAATCTCAAATTCCGAAAAGGAAAAGCAAAAAGTTATAAATATAGCAAGAGAAGTATTTGGGGTTGAAGAGGTAATAGATTATATAAATATTAAATCTGAATAGGAGATAAAGATTTATGAAATGTGGTTTTCAAATGGATCCGTTAGAAAAATTAAACATTACCACAGATAGCACTTTGCCAATGATTCTAGAGTCGCAAAGACGAAAAAACAAAAACTATATATTTAATCCAATTTCTTTATCTTTTAAAAAAAATTCAGTATACGCAGTTGTAAAAGAAATAAAATTCAAGAATAATCAATTAGAAAATTACACTTTATCTAGTAAGAAAGTATTAAATTTAAATTCATTAAATTTCATATTTATACGTCAAGATCCACCCTATAATATGGAATATATTTCTTCAATGCATTTACTTGAGCAATTAAGTACTAAAACCAAAATTATTAATAGCCCTGCAGGTATACGCAATGCTCCTGAGAAAATACTAATGCTAAAATTTAAAAATATTATCCCGCCAACTTTAATTACTAGATCCAAACAAGAAATAGATCTTTTTATTAGTAAATATAAAAGAGCTGTTATAAAACCCCTATATGGCAATGGAGGACAGGGTATTTTCTTATTAAATAAGAAGGATAAAAATTATAATCAAATAATAGAAAAATTCATACATGAAGAAAATGTTCCTTTTATTATTCAAAAGTTTCTTCCTGAAATTATTAATGGCGACAAGAGAATAATACTAATTAATGGTGAGCCTATTGCGGCATTAAAAAGGATACCAAAGAATAATGATTTTAGATCAAATATTCATGTTGGAGGAAAAACTAAAGCTGTTGGATTGTCAAAAAATGACAGAAAAATCTGCAGTATTATAAAAAAAACACTAATATGTGAAAAACTTTTCTTTGTTGGCATTGATGTTATAGGAAACTATCTTACAGAAATTAATGTTACCTCGCCAACTTGTATTCAAGAAATAAAAAAAGTTCATAAGATCGATATTACTAAAGTAATCTTTGATAAATTAGGCTTATAATCTTTTTTTATAAATGTTATATGAGCATTAGATCAATAATATTAAATTATATATTAAAAAAATATATAAAGAAAATGCAACCACCTGTTGAAGATCGCTCTTATGTTGAAGCAAGAAAAATGATGAGTCAAAAAGGTTATGAAGATACGTCAGTTTCAATTGTAAATTCTAGTCTAAAAAAACTTATTTTTAGTAAAAAAAAATCTAAAGTTCAAATAGAAGAGATTTATTTAGAAAAAATCAGAACACTCTTTTTTGACCATGATGATTTTAGTGATGATAAATGTATACTTTATTTTCATGGCGGAGGGTATGTTGCTGGTTCGCCAGAAACTCATCAAAATCTACTCATAAGTATAGCCGAAAAGTCTAATTTGAGAATATATGCAATAGATTATTCTCTCGCGCCTGAGAAGCCTTTTCCAGCCGCACTTCATGATGCAGTTGAAAGCTTTAAGTGTTTGCAAAGAATGGGATACAAGAGTCGCAATATATTCGTAGGAGGTGATTCTGCTGGGGGTAACTTATCAATTGTTACTATATTAAAACTTCAAGAAATTAATGAACCTCTGCCAACTAAAGTATTTTTACTTTCCCCATGGGCTGACTTAACGGGAGAAGGTAGTAGTATTAGAGAGAATTCATTGTTGGATCCTTATTTGTCATATGATGATTGGCGCAACACATCAAGATCTATTAAAAAAAATGTTGAAGAATGGTATGCTCCAAATCAAGACTACAGGTCTCCATTTATATCACCCGTATTCGCAAATTTTAAAAATTTTCCCCAAACACTTATCCAGGTAAGTAGTATAGAAATATTATTAAGCGACTCAGTTGCAATTTCAAAAAATCTTAAACATAACAATAACGGAGTAAAGTTGAGGATCTATAAAAATCTACCTCATGTATGGCAAATTTTCGGGTTTTTGCCAGAATCGAAAAAGGCAATCAAAGAAATTTCAAATTTCCTAAAAACTAATTCTTAAAAGCCGCAAGTGCCGCGAGATTAACAATATCAGAAACATTTGCTCCTAAAGGAGCTATTTGAATACTCTCTTTAAATCCCACAAGATAAGGACCAACCAGATTTCCACCCCCTAATTCCTGTAACATTTTAGTGGAAATACTAGCACTGTGAATTGCGGGCATTATTAAAAGATTAGCAGGACCAGAAAGCTTACAAAATGGATATAAGTTCATCAAATTTTCATTCAAAGCAGTATTAGCTCCCATTTCACCGTCATATTCAAAATCAAGTTTTCTTTCATCAAGTATTTTGATAGCATCCCTCATATAAACTGAGCGCTCTGTATACGGTTTACCAAAATTTGAATAAGAAACTAAAGCTGCCCTTGGTTCAATTCCAAATATTTCCTTTACAACTTCCGCACTTTCCTGAGTTATATTTGCAAGTTGTGCAGCGTTGGGCATATCATGAACATTAGAGTCTGCAACAAATATTGTTCTTCCGTTACACAACATAACAGTCATTCCCAAAATAGTTTTATTTGGAATAGGGTCCAACACGTACTCAATGCTTTCTAGAGAAGCAGCGAAACTTCTTGTTAGACCACAAATCATTGCATCAGCCTCATTCAGAGATACCATACAGGCAGCAAATACATTCCTTTCTTTAGTGAGCAGATCTAGGCAATCTTTTCTTAAAAAACCTTTTCGTTGGAGCCTATTATAAATATGTGCCGCATATCTATCATGTTCAGCTTTATTTCTGGTACTATGAATCTCTATCTTATCAAAGAAATCAAGTCCCATTTCTTTCATTTTATTTTTAATTATTTCATCTCTACCAATTAGTATTGGTGTTCCCATTCCATTATTAAGGAATATCACAGAAGCTCGAATCATATCTTCTTCCTCGCCTTCAGTGAAGATAACGCGTTTTGGATTTTCTTTTACTTCTTGAAATATTTTTTGTAACAATCCAGCAGAAGGATTAAGTCTTGCTGATAACTCATTGGAATATCTGTCCATATCAACAATTGCTCTGCGTGCCACTCCAGTATCCATAGCGGCTTTCGCAACTGCAGGTGGAACCTTACTAATAAGTCTAGGATCAAATGGAGAAGGTATTATGTAATTAGGACCATACTGTGGGCGCTTCCCAGGATAAGCATTCGCAACTTCGTCAGGTACATCCTCTTTTGCTAATTCAGCTATTGCTCTTGCGGCGGCTATCTTCATTTCTAAATTAATTGTTGTAGCCCTAACATCTAATGCTCCTCTAAATATATAAGGAAACCCTAGGACATTATTCACCTGGTTAGGATAATCAGATCTTCCTGTTGCAATAATTGCATCAGATCTACATTCTTTTACATCTTCGGGTGTAATTTCAGGTTCAGGATTTGCCATAGCGAAAATAATTGGATTATCAGCCATTGATAAAGCCATTTTCTGACTAATAATATTCCCAACTGATAAACCAAAAAAAATATCCGCACCGACTAATGCATCCTCTAATGTCCTACAATCAGTTTTAATTGCATGAGCAGATTTCCATTGGTTCATGTTTTCTTTTCTTTCGGAGTGAATAACGCCCTTTGTATCGCAAAGTATTGCATTATTGTTAGGCATTCCCATTGCTTTGAGAAGCTCTAAACATGCTATGCCAGCTGCACCTGCACCGTTAACAACAATTTTTGCATCACTTATTTTTTTCCCACTCAGATCCAATGCATTTAGGAGGGCAGCTGTAGATATTATAGCTGTCCCATGTTGGTCATCATGAAATATTGGGATATCCATTAGCTCTCTTAATGTGTCTTCAATAATGAAACACTCAGGTGCTTTGATATCTTCTAAATTTATTCCTCCAAAAGATGGGCCTAAATATTTAACAGAATTAATAAACTCGTCAGCATTTTCTGTATCAATTTCAAGATCAATTGAGTCAATGTCAGAAAACCTTTTAAATAAAACAGATTTACCTTCCATCACTGGTTTTGAGGCATGTGCGCCTAAATTACCAAGACCAAGTATAGCTGTTCCATTTGATACTACGGCAACTATATTGCCCTTACTCGTATAGTCATAGACTGCACTGGTGTCCTCCGCAATCGCATTAACTGGTGCCGCAACTCCAGGTGAATAAGCAAGAGACAAGTCCCTTTGTGTCTCTAGTGGTTTGGTTGCTTTAATTTCAATCTTTCCTGGCTTTCCCTGAGCATGAAAAACTAAAGCTTCCTTCTCACTAAAATGCTCTGCTCTATCCTTTTTCTTCATAAATCCCTTTTTGGCCATTTATATAGGTTTTTATCTGCGTTTCAAATTCAAAAACTATAAAATGGGAATGTATACTTAATTTTGACGATATTTAGATGAAAATAGATTAATAAACAACAATTATATGAATGTAATAAGATCATCATTTATCTATTCTTTTTTTACATCTGTAAGTCGAGTATTTGGATTCTTAAGAGATATCTTGATTGCAAATTTTTTGGGTACAGGAATATTTGCAGATATTTTTTTTGTAGCCTTTCGTTTTCCAAATACATTTCGTAGAATATTTTCAGAAGGGGCAGTAAATTCTGCATTCGTACCAGTTTACTCAAAGTTAATAAGTGAAAAGTTTTTGGAAGATGCAAAAAAATTTGCTGGAAATATCATTGTTATTTTTACAACCATAACAGTCATTATTGTCATTATTATTGAGATATTCATGCCGACTTTTATTTTATTTTTGGCACCAGGTTTTGCCTTGAACGGTGAAAAGCTGGACGAACTAATTAATACATCAAGAATTTTATTTCCTTTTCTTGTCATAATTAGTATTGGATCAATTTATTCATCTATTCTCAATGCAAATAATAAATTTGCCTTGTCAGCTTCGCTTCCAATAATTTTAAATCTCTTCATGATATTGGGAATACTATATGCTTACGTAACGAGTGATAATTTTTTACTTTTTTTATCGTGGTCTGTAATCATTGGAGGTATAGTTCAAATAATTTTTTTAATAGCTTCACTTAAAAATAATAAAATAGAGATAACTTATTTTTCTCCACTAATTACAACAAACACAAAACGTTTCCTTAGTTTATTTTCTACGAGTTTTTTTTCCTCAGGCCTACTTCAGATAAATATTTTTATAGGAACTATAGTTGCTTCATATGAAACTGGTGCAATTTCATATTTATACTATGCAGATAGAATATATCAATTACCTCTAGCCTTGATTGGGATTGCACTTGGAATTGCGTTGCTGCCATCAATTTCAAAAAAAATTCAGAAGAATTCAAAAACTGAGGTTTATAATACAATCGAGGAGACTACAAAATTTGCCGTATTATTATCACTTCCTGCGGCTGTTGGTATTTTTATGCTGCCAGAACTGATAGTTCGCATACTGTTTGAGCGAGGTGAATTTAATATTGAGTCGACAGCGCTTACAGCTCAGGCACTAAAATTTTACAGTATAGGCTTGGTTGCATTTATATTAATGAAAATTTTTACACCAATTTTTTTTGCATATGAAAATGTTAAGCCAACACTTTATGTAACTTTTTTTAATTTAGTTTTGAATACAGTATTGAGTATAATACTCTTTATTTATATAGGTTTTGTAGGAATTGCCATTGCAACAAGTATTTCAGCATGGATAAGCGTGTTTGTTCTTTATTATTACCTTCAAAAAAATTGTTATTTTATTTTTAGTTCAAAAATAATAAAACCAATAATTTTAGTCTTGTTAGCTTCTTTTATTATAGGAATATATATTTATTTCTTTAAAGATTATTTTGATGAAGTATTTATTAGCTTTTATCTTGGAGAGACTTTTTTCCTTTTATTTTTAGTCTTTTCTTCAATACTACTTTACTTATTTATAATATCTTTTTACAAGCCTTTTTCGTATACTGAAATAAAAAAAGTTTTTAATAAATGAAAAATATAAACAAAATAGTACTCTCCGGAGTTCAACCAACTGGAGGCTTACATATAGGTAATTATTTAGGCGCAATAAAAAATTTTGTCTCAATGCAGACTGAATATGATTGTTTTTTTTGTGTAGTTGATCTTCATGCAATTACAGTAAAACAAGATCCAAAGCTTCTTAAAAATAATACTTACGAGGTAGTAGCAACTTATTTAGCTTCAGGAATTGATCCTGTCAAAAGTATAATTTTTAATCAGAGTAATGTTTCGTCTCATTCAGAACTGGCTTGGATATTTAATTGCATCACAAGAATGGGCTGGCTCAACAGAATGACACAATTTAAAGATAAGGCGGGTAAAGATAAAGAGAATGCTAGCTCAGGACTTTTTATTTACCCCAATTTAATGGCTGCTGATATATTACTTTACAAAGCAACCCATGTTCCAGTTGGCGATGATCAAAAGCAGCACTTAGAATTAACAAGAGATATAGCCCAAAAATTTAACCGTGATTATGAATGTGATGGTTTTTTTCCAATTCCTGAACCAATAATAGATAAAAATATCTCCAGAATAATGTCTCTCAAAAATGGAGAACAAAAAATGAGTAAGTCTGATCCATCAGATTATTCAAGAATCAGTTTAACTGATAGTGCTGATCAGATAGAAAAAAAAATAAAAAAGGCTAAAACCGCTGACACACCTATGCCAGACAATAATGAGGATGTATCAAAATTACTTGAAGTTAATAACTTATTAAATATATTTTCAGGTTTTTCAGAAATAGATAAATCTAAACTAATTGAGAAATATAAAGGACAGAACTTTTCAAATTTTAAAAATAATCTTGCTGAAGTAATTATTGAGCACATTAAACCTATATCAAAAGAAATAGATAAATTAATGAGTGATAAAGCTTATTTGAATCAAATAATTTCAAGTGGAGCTGAAAAAGCTTCAGAGAAAGCGAATGTTACAATTAAAGAAGTATATGATATAGTTGGATTTGTTAGAAATGAGACATAGATCAAAATTTTTAGTCATAGTAGATGATTCCATTGAGCTAAGTGTTGCTATCAGATTTGCAGCACAAAGAGCTAAAAATACAAGGGGAGGTATTATCCTATTAAATATCATCGAACAATTTGATCCTCAACAATGGCAATCTGTTGAAGAGATTATTCGTCAAGAAGCAACTGATAAAGCTCAAGAAAAATTACAAAAGTGGTCTAAAGTTATTCATGATCTCGTAGACATAGTTCCTGAAGTTATAATTAAAGAGGGAATTCCAAGCGAAAAAATTATTGAAACACTTGAATCTGATGATGCAATAAGGTTTCTAGTTTTAGCTGCAGCTAACGCTGATCAACCAGGTCCACTGGTTACATTATTAGCTGGACAAAAATCAGGTAAACTTCCAGTTCCAATTGTTGTGGTACCACAAGGTTTAGAAGATGATGTTATTGATGATTTAGCATCAAGAGCTAATTAAAAAATATCGTTAAATTCAGACACTTACAAAATTATCACATGAATTCTTTAAAAAAAATAGAATCTAATTATATAAATTGAATAATTATTATGTTTATACAAACTGAATCAACACCTAACCCAAACTCATTGAAGTTTATTTTAGATGATCATGAAATATGTTCTGAGCCAGTTGAATATAATGCTGGGGAAGAAAATATAAATTCAAAGCTTGCAGAAAAGCTACTTAAAATTGATGGTATTGATAAAATTTTATTTAATAAAAATTTTATTTCAATTAATAAAAGTAAATTTACATGGGATCAATTAAAAGCAACAATCTTACACGAGATATCTGACTTCATTGGTTCAGGCATTCCGATATTAGATACAGAGATTGAAGTTGATGAAATTAATACAGTTGAATTTGACGATGCAGATATAGAAGTTGTTAAAAATATTCATAATATTTTAGTATCAAAAATTAGACCTGCTGTTATGCAAGATGGCGGTGATATAAAATTTAAGAAATATGACGAGGGTATTGTTTCATTGGCACTTCAAGGAAGTTGTGCTGGCTGTCCTAGCGCAACATTAACTCTTAAAAATGGAGTCGAAAATATGCTTAAACATCATATTCCCGAGGTTAAAAAAGTTGAACAAATCATATAGATGATATGAATTTTCTAAATTTATTTGTTACTAAAGATAACTCTTTAATTCTTTTGTTTAGGATTTATTACTCAATAGCATTATTATTTGTTCTCACAATATTAACTTCTTTAATATTCAGTCAAAATGTTTACGACAAACAAATTAAAGTATTATATCCAAATAATAATTCTAAAAATGAAAACTTTGATCAAACTTTAGATAAACTTTATGCCGCCAAGCTTACTGAAGAAATTTATATAAGCAAAAACGTTAATTTGGATTTAATACTAGAAACAAACTTAGTACCAAATATCATTATATCTAAACTACCATTCAATATAACAACACTTAAATCATCCGAAAAAAGAAAAACTCTTTTTATAAAAATAGCCCTGCCCATAATCATTAAAGAAAATGAAAAACTGGTACTCATGAATAATAAAATTAGAAATCTAGCAAATAGAATTGACTTTATTTCTCGTAGTGATGCTAAGTGGTTATCAAGTAAAATGAAAGAGTACAAATTGAAAGAATACTCTATTGAAAAATTATTGCAAAAAGTTGACAAAATTCCAGTTTCACTCGCTCTTGCTCAAGCGGCAATAGAGAGTGGATGGGGGACTTCTCGTTTTGCTATCGAGGGGAATGCTTTATTTGGACAATATATATGGGACCAAAATAAGGAAGGAATTGTTCCTAAAAATAGAGATCTAGGTGAAAATTATAAAATTAAAACATTTAATACCCTGAGTGACTCTGTTACGTCATACATGAAGAATTTAAACACTAATCATCATTATGCTGAGTTTAGACTAAACAGATATATTATGAGAAATAACAATCTTCCCTTAAATGGAGTTACACTTTCTAATTATTTATATAATTATTCAATTGAAGATGACTATTCAGAAAAAATAAAGAACATAATTAAAACAAACCAATTTGAAGACTTTGAGCATCTAAAAATGGAAAAGCAAAATAAAATTAAATTAACTGAAATTATTTAACCAAGAACTGATATCCAAACCAGTGCCATTTATCATCAATTTTTGACGTACAATTAAGTTTGCCTCTTCCAGATAAAAAATCTTCTTCTAATTTTATTTGAAATTTCAAGGGACTTATTTTTATTATTTCTTGTGAATTCCAATTTCCACCAGGATTGGAGTAACAATTTAACTCATTATTGTTTAGATCATCAACTAGTGTGAGTTCAATTAATGGACGCTTATTATTGTTTAAGAACATATCTTCAGGACTAAATTGATCTATCTGTAAGGGAAAAGAATTTACAGCAAACTCAAAACGATCTGATGTGCCAAAATTTTCGTTAAGAGAAAATCTAGGTAAATAGTAATGATTTTCATAACTTGAAATCACACCTGAATGCTGACCAAACGCATGGCCAATATTGAGTTCTTTAAGAAGCTCTATAATAGCTAAGCTTGTTTCACCGTAAGGATATGCGAAAAGTTTAGGCACAAAACCAATATTCTTTATAAAGCTTCTATGTGAATTTAGTAAGTCTTCCTTCACATACTTCTTACTATTTAAAGGCATATGAAGGTGAGTAGAAGTATGCTGACCAATAGAGCCACCTCCGTCAATAAATTCCTTTATTTGAGACCAACTCATATACCCAGCAGTATTACTATCAATAATATCTGTAGAAACAAACAGAGTGACAGGTATTTTGTATTTTTTAAAAATTGGCCAAGCATATTCGAAAAAAGATAAGTAAGCATCATCAACTGAAAAAGCTATACTTTTCTCATTAAACTTTTCGTCATTTTCTAATTTACTAATAATTTTCTCTAGACTTATTACATTGATATTGT
Source organism: uncultured Pelagibacteraceae bacterium (assembly GCA_902584215.1). Classification (GTDB taxonomy): domain Bacteria; phylum Pseudomonadota; class Alphaproteobacteria; order Pelagibacterales; family AG-422-B15; genus CACNXQ01. The sequence continues at coordinate 13,198 of CACHYW010000009.1, read as the reverse complement.
TTTCAATAATGTATCTTATATGCGATTGAAATTGTTCCTTTGTAACACTTGTCGTAGGATATCTATTTTCACCAAATCTATGATACATAAAAGTTGATACTCCCAATTCATTTCCTGCAAAAGAAAAACTAGGAATACCCAAAAAGTTAATTATAAGGAATAATTTAATCAGGTATTTAGGAAAAAATAACAGAAACTTATTCATCAAATTCATTTTTTAATCTATATGATTAAAATATCAACTATATGTTTCTTTTTTTAGACTTCACTACTGAGATGTCATTAACTTTAATTGGAAGGCATTCCTTTCTAAGTAAAAAAATTAAATCCAATAAAAATATTTCAGAAATTCTGGTAATAGAAATAGAGAAAATCTTAAATAAAGCAAAAATAAATACAAAAAAACTTGATACAATTTTTGTTATCACAGGACCTGGTAGTTTTACTGGAATAAGATCTGCTTTAACTTTTGCAAAAACAATTCAGCTTACCAACAATACTGATGTAAGAGGAATCTCAAAATTTGAGTATTTGAATTTAATTGCTAACGATAAGAACCTATTTGATTTAAGGACTATACTAATCTTTCATAGAAAAATGCAATTTTTCTCTCAGAATTTTAGAGATAATTTACCTATTTCTAAACCCAAAATAATTAATTTTGAAGAAAACAAGAAAATATTTATTAAAAGAACAAGTATTATTTGTGATAATAATATATTAAAAAGCCTTGTTGAAAAAAAATATTTTGAATTAGTTAATCAGAATATACACTTTATTGATTATAGTAATGAAAATTTAAAGATGTTAATTAATAAAAAAGATAAACTTACAAATGATCCAAGACCAGTTTATATCAGTAGTAACTATTAAATTTTATTTCATATGATAGATGTAAGAAAAATGTGCAGTGAAAAAGGTTTAAGAATGACTGAGCAGAGAAATACTATTGCTGATGTCATAACAGAGATGAGTATAGAAGGACACCCTGATGTAAATGAAATTTTTTTAAGCGCGAATAAAAAGGATAAAAACATCAGTATTGCTACAGTTTACAGGACAGTTAAGTTATTTGAAGAATACGGGGCAATTGAAAAACTAGAATTCAAAGATGGCAGATCACGTTATGAGGCAATTGAAGAAGCCCATCATGACCATTTAATTGATATAGAAACTGGTGAAATACACGAATTCACAAATGACGAAATAGAAACTATACAGGCTCGAGTTGCTAGCGAACTCGGATTCAAACTTGTAGATCATCGTTTAGAGCTTTACGGAGTTAAGAAAAAAAATAAAAATTAAATGTCAATCATAAGACTTATTTACACTTTACTACTTCTGTCACTTTTTATAATTATATCTATTCCAATTCAAATTTTACTAAATATGTTCGCTTATAAATTTAAAAATATTTACGCAATCTATTTTTATAAAATAATTAAACTTATTACTGGACTAAAAATTACTTATGACAAGAAGAATCATAACCGCAAAAAAAAAGGAACTCTCTATGTAGCAAACCATGTTTCATGGTTTGATATTATTTGTTTAGGTACGTTACTTAATGCAAGATTTATTGCAAAAAAAGAGGTTTCTAAAATGGGAATATTTGGCTTTTTAGCGAAGCTGAGTAATACTTTTTTTATTGATAATTCTGATAAAAACAAAATTATTGAATACAATCACATAATTAATCAAAAACTAAGCCACGGTGAAAATTTTATAATCTTTCCTGAAGGAACGACTTCTGATGGAAATGGAATTAAGCAATTTAAATCATCAATGTTAGAATGTGCGTTTGATGAAAAAAATCTAATACATATTCAGCCTATTTCGATATGCTATTCAAGAAAAAATAACTTACCAATGGGACTCTTTTTAAGAAGGTACATTTCTTGGGTCGGTGATACTTCAATGGTTGATGCAATGATTAATTTTTTAAGCTCTGGGCCTGTTACAGTTGAGCTAATATTTCATAATGAGCTTAATGCAAGTAGCTTTAATAATAGAAAAGATTTGACCTATTATTGTGAAAATCAGATACTTCAAGGTATAAATCAAACTCTCAAAATTAGCTAAAATGCAAAACCGTTCATTTTATGTAAAATCATATGGCTGTCAGATGAATGTTTATGATAGTCAAAAAATTACTTCAATACTTGAGAGCAAAGGATTAAAAAATAAATTAGACCCTAAATCAGCTGATTTAGTAATTTTTAACACATGTAATATTCGTGAAAAGGCAGCGCATAAATTATACTCTGATATAGGAAGAGTAAATAAACTTGGATTAAAAAAAACAATAGCAGTCGTTGGATGTGTAGCTCAGGCTGAAAACTCTGAAATGTTTCGAAAAAATAAATCAATCGATATTGTCCTTGGACCACAAAGCTATCATCTCCTTCCAAAAATGCTGGATGATTTAGAAAATAATTTCAAACAAATTAACACTGACTTTATAGTGAATGAAAAGTTCGATTATTTGTCTGAGCAAATGAGATCGCAGGGAGTGTCTTCAATGGTAACAATTCAAGAAGGATGTGATAAATTTTGCTCTTTCTGTGTTGTTCCTTACACAAGAGGTCCTGAATATTCTCGGTCCATTAAATCCATTAGCGATGAAGTAAAATTATTATCTTTAAAGGGAGCAAAAGAGATTGTATTTCTTGGTCAGAACGTCAATGCATATAATGACAAATCAAATAATAATGATGCCAAACTATCAGATTTGATCAGAGCAATCAGCAAATTTGATAGCGTTAAAAGAATAAGGTACACAACATCTCATCCAATTAATATGGATGAAGAATTAATTCTAGAACATAAAAATAATGATAAGCTAATGCCCTTTTTACATTTACCTGTTCAATCTGGTTCAGAGTCAATTTTAAAAAAAATGAACAGAAAATATGACCCTGATTTTTATCGAAGAACTATTGATAGATTGAAGAAAGCAAAACCAGATATAGAAATATCCTCAGATTTTATTGTTGGGTATCCAGGTGAGACAGATCAAGATTTTGATGATACATTAAAACTAGTTGACGATATTAAGTTTACCCAATCTTATTCATTTATTTATAGTTCAAGACCAGGAACTAAGTCATCGACAGAAGCTGACAACACCCCCATTTCAGTGAAAAAAGAAAGACTCCAAGTATTGCAGGAAAAACTGAAAAAAATTCAATACTCATTTAATAGAGAGTTTTGCAATAAAACTGTAAAAGTTTTAATTGAGAATCAAAGTTCAAGTAATCCTGAATATTTCTTTGGAAGAACACCCTTTATGCAATCAGTTTATATCAAGTCCAATGATCTAGTACCAGGTCACGAAAAAGATATTGATATTACATCTTGCAACCATAAGAGTTTATATGGTACTTGTTAGAAATTGATTATCTGCTTAATTTGAAAAATAAACAAATAAAACACATATCCGAAAACCAAAAGGACCTGACATCAGGATCTTCCATAATAAATATTGATAACTTAGATGTCGTAGAGATATTTGGAGTTAACAATGAAAATTTAATTTTTTTTGAAGATCAACTTCCCATTAAGGTTTTTCAAAAAGGGAATCAACTAAATATTAAAGGTGAAAAAAAGTATAGAAATATTTTGCGAAATGCAATTTTAAAAACACAACAGGACCTTAAATCTAACAGAAAAGGAAACAATATTAATTTAATGCAGGAGAATCTAAAAATGCAATCTTTAAGTGAAAATGACAAAATAAGAAACTTGACAGTTACTAAGACATTAAAACTTGATGTCATTGGCAAAAGTAAAATGCAAAATCATTATTTAGATATATTACAGAAAAAGAAAATTATTTTTGCGGTTGGTCCAGCTGGAACAGGTAAAACATTCTTAGCAGTTGCTGCAGCAGTTTCTCAATTATTAGATAATAAATTTGACAGAATAATTCTATCTAGACCAGCAGTAGAAGCCGGAGAAAAACTTGGCTTTTTACCTGGTGATTTAAAAGAAAAGGTAGACCCTTACCTGAGACCCTTATATGACAGTCTTTATGATCTTATGCCTTCTGATATAGTGATAAGAAAAATAGAATCTGCTGAAATTGAAATTGCTCCTTTAGCTTTTATGAGAGGTAGGACATTAAATAATTCCTTTGTCATCTTAGACGAAGCCCAGAATGCAACGCATACGCAAATAAAAATGTTTTTAACCAGGTGTGGTAAAAATTCTAGAATGGTCGTAACAGGTGATCCATCTCAAATAGATCTGAATAGAAAAAGTGATTCAGGGTTATTAAAATCAATTAAAATTCTAGAGAAAATTGATAGTATTGAAGTTGTTGAGCTAGGTTCTAAAGATATTGTTAGAGATGAAATGGTTACAAAAATTATAAATGCGTATGACTCATACGATGAACAAATAAAAGATCTTTTTGATAAATCATCTTAACTTACATGGTGGAAATCAGTTATAATATACAAAGTCCAGCGTGGAGTAAAAATTTGCCTTACTATAAAAAATGTATCTCCAATTCTGTTAATCAAACATTTAAAATAATAAAATTTTCCTCTAATAGTGAAGTCTCTATTAGTTTTCTTCTTACATCAAATAGTGAAATTAAATATTTAAATCAAAGATACAGAAACAAAAATAAACCTACAAATGTTTTATCATTTCCAATGAATGAGAAGATTGAAAATAAAAATTATTTAGGTGACGTTGTCATCGCTTGTGAAAAAATTATTGATGAGTCTTTCGAGCAAAATATAAAAAAATATAAATATTTATCAAAAATGACCATACATGGCGTGCTTCACTTATTAGGTTATAAACACGATACTGATAAACAATTTATTCAAATGAATTCGATTGAAAAAAATATACTCAAAGAAATTTATAAATAAATATGTTTAAAAGCTTAATTAGAAAAATACTTCCAACCAAAAATATTAATGGTGAGTCTCTCAAGGAAAGCATTGAAACAGTTCTGGAGTCTTCTCAAAAAGGTACTGAAAGCATCTCAAAGCAAGAGAGATTGATGCTTTTAAATATTCTTAAAATTGACGAAATAAGAACTATAGACATTATGATCCCAAGAGCTGACATTGGAGCAGTCGAGGTTAATGATAGCTTTGAAAAAGTATTGGAAATATTTATAAAAGAATCTCATTCCAGAGTTCCAGTATATGAAAATAATTTAGATAATATTATTGGGATGATTCATATAAAAGATTTAGTTAAATATCAAAATGATGGTCGAAAAGAGGATAAATTTTTAAACATCATTAAAAGAGAAGTTTTGGAAATTCCGCCCTCAATGCCAGTTTTAGATCTTTTATTAAAAATGCAAATTACACGACTACATATGGGAATAATAATTGATGAGTATGGTTGTACGGACGGTTTAGTTACGATTGAGGATGTTATAGAGGAAGTAATTGGTGAAATTGAAGATGAACACGATGAGAAAAATTTGCCAATGTTAATCAAAACTTCTACCAATACAATTGAAGCAAGTGCAAGAGTTGAAATAGATGAACTTCAAAAAATAACAAACATAAATTTCTTATCTAATGAAAACAGTGATGATATTGATACTTTAGGAGGTTTAATTTTTTCTATTGCTGGACGAGTTCCTCAAAGGGGGGAAATTATTAAACACGGTTCAGGTGTGACCTTTGAAATCAATGATGCTGATCCAATGAAAATAAAATCAGTTAAAATAAAAATCATATAATAGTATATGAACTCAAAAGTTTTTTTTAAGAATAAAAAACTTTTGATTTATTCCTCCTCGTTTTTGCTAGGGATACTTTTATCTTTCAGCTTTGAGCCCTTTAAATTACCTTTTTTGTCAATTATTGTCATAGGTATGTTTTTTTTAGTAAATGATTATATTTATCAAAATTTACAAAATAAGAAGAAAATATTTTTTCTCACAGGGTTACTTTTTGGGTTTGGATTTTTCATATCTAGTATTAACTGGATTTCAAATTCAATTTTACAATTTAATGCAAATTTGTATTACTTAATTCCAGTACCACTTTTAATACTGCCACTTGTTTTGTCACTATTTTATGCACTTATGCAATTTATTAATTATCTCTCGTGGTCTCAGTCCACCTCACGTATTTTTTATTTTACAGCTAATTGGGTAATTTTTGAATTATTAAGAAGCTATATGTTTACAGGATTTCCATGGAATCTAATTGCTTACAGTTGGTCATGGTCCATATATTTCATGCAATCTTTATCTGTGTTTGGTGTATTTGGTCTTAGCCTAATTACTGTTTTCTGCGCAACTTGTTTTTTTTCTTTCAGGATAAAAAAAAATAATATTATATTACCTTTAATTGCTGTTTTAGTATTACTGACAACATTTCTATTTGGGTACAATCGAGTAAGTAACTACGAGATAATAAATTCTGGTGATAGTTTAAGAATTGTTCATACTGATTTTAATCAAAATGAGAAGTGGAAAAAGGAGTCACACAAAAAGATTGCTGAGATGGGCTCAAAAGACTTGATTACAATTTTTCCAGAAACTGCGTTTGGAATTGACGGAATAGGTCCATCAAATTGGTTCATTGGTCATATTCGTAATGAAGCAGGGCTTTATTATAATTCATTATCTTTTAATGGTCACCAATACGACAAAATTAAACTAGTACCCTTTGGTGAGAAAATACCATTCTCTAATTTTCTAAAAATATTTTTTCCAAAAAACTCTTTATTATTAAATTCAATGAATAGTGGTAATGATAATCAATCATTTGAAAAAAAAATTACGCCACTCATATGTTATGAGGCTGTATTCCCTAATTTTGTCCGAAATAAAATTAATAATGAAACTGAATTACTAGTAAATATTACTAATGATGCATGGTTTGGTACTTTTAGTGGTCCAAAACAACACTTTGTACATGTCTTGTATAGATCGGTTGAATTGGGACTACCTCTTGCGAGATCATCTAATATGGGTATATCTGCATTGATTAACCCTATTGGCCTTGTAGATAGAATGGCTAGTTCAGATAAAATTGCCTTTATTGATGCAGAAATACCTAAAAAAATCGATACGACTATTTATCGGCAGTACGGTGAATTGATGGTGTATTTTTTAATAGTTTTATTTTTTATTATTGGCTATGCTATCGATCAATTATTTTCGAGGAAAAAAAATGACTAAAGAATATTTATTTACAAGCGAGTCCGTGTCTGAAGGCCATCCTGACAAAGTGTGTGATATTATTTCAGACTCAATAGTTGATGATTTTTTATCACAAGAAAATCCGGAGAATGCTAGGGTCGCAATGGAAACATTGGTTACTACTAACAAAGTAGTTATTGCTGGTGAAGTTCGTGGCCCTGAAGGCTACAATTGTAACTATGAAGAATTAGCAAGAAATGCAGTAAAAGAGATTGGATATGAACAAGATGGATTTCATTGGAAAAACTTGTCTTTTGATTCTTCAGGAGTCCATAGTCAATCTGCAGATATAGCAATGGGTGTTGATGCATCCGGAAATAAAGATCAAGGTGCGGGAGATCAAGGAATAATGTTTGGATACGCATGTAAAGAAACACCGTCTTTAATGCCAGCTCCAATATATTATTCACATAAGATACTTGAGTTAATGGCATCAGAGCGAAAATCTGGGAATACCATTGGAATACAGCCTGATTCTAAAAGCCAGGTTACGTTAAAATATAAAAACGGTGAGCCTGAAATTTGTACTAAAATAGTTGTTTCTACTCAACATGATGCTGAACTTGATCAGCAAGCTGTTAGTGACCTTGTAATTCCAATAATTAAAAATGTGATGCCTCAAGAATGGATGGATAGTAATACTGAGATACTAATTAATCCAACTGGAAAATTTGTGATTGGTGGACCTGATGGCGATACTGGATTAACAGGAAGAAAAATTATTGTAGATACTTATGGTGGTGCTGCACCTCATGGTGGAGGAGCTTTCTCTGGAAAAGACCCAACAAAAGTTGATAGATCAGCGGCTTATATTTCAAGATATATAGCTAAAAATATAGTTGCAGCTGGATTAGCTGATAAATGTACACTTCAACTTGCATATGCTATTGGTGTTTCTGAACCATTATCAATTTATGTAGATACCCATGGAACATCGCAAATAAAGGATGATGATTTAATAAAAAAAATAATAGATAATATTGATTTATCACCTAGAGGTATAAGAGATCATTTAGGTTTGCATAAGCCAATCTATAAAAAAAGTGCTGCATACGGGCATTTTGGTAGAGAACCTATGGCGGATGGCTCTTTCTCTTGGGAAAAATTAGATCTCGCAGAAAAATTATAATTTATTGTTAGACTTACGATCTAAATTTCCTGATTATTATCAGTATCATGGAAGAAGTATTTCTAAGAAGCTTTCATTACTAAACGTAAGAATACTAAATGATCACTATAATAAGTATTCATTAGATAAAAAAATATTAAATATTATTTCTTCAACAAGTACAGAGCAGCTGCTACAAGCAAACTTATTTAAAAAAATAACAATAGAAGTTGGTTTTGGTGATGGTGAGCACCTCATAGATAGTGCTCTTTCTAACCCTGAAACCTTATTTGTTGGATCTGAGGTATATGTCAATGGAGTTGCTAAAGTATTAAAACAAATCCTAGAGCAAAATATTAAAAATATTCGTTTGTGCGGTATGAATTTTGTATACTTGCTTAATACACTTGGTCAAAATAGCATTGACGAATTGAAAATCATTAATCCTGATCCGTGGCATAAAAAACGTCATTTTAAACGAAGATTAGTCAATTTAGAAAATATTATTAAGATAAGTGGAATAGTAAAGAATAAATATTCTTCCTATATTACAACAGATTCCGAAAGTTATTTTAACTATATCAATGAAATCTTTAGTTCAAATTCAAAGATACTCCATTCAAATAAAAATAAGATTTTATCAAAAAATGACAGATTATATGGTGTCTCAAGATACCAAAGAAAAGCTATTAAAAACGGAAAGAAAATATACCAACTAACATTCTGATATCATTTTATATTTAGGTACTTGATTTATGATAATTAGCAGTGTATAGATTTCTCAAAATATAGCTAAACCGAAGCAAAAGTGGGTTAAGCCCACTTTTTTTTTACGCAAAAAGGAACAAAAATGGTTAGTGCAAATAAGATTGAAATTTTAAGAATAGCTGAAACCGTTGCTCAGGAAAAAATGATTGATAAATCAATTGTTATTTCAGCATTAGAAGAAGCAATTGAAAAAGCTGCAAAGAGTAATTATGGCGAAGAAAATGAAGTTGTCGTTGAAATAAATCAAGAGAACGGTGATATATCTATTTCTAGGAAAATGTCAGTTGTTGAAGAGGTAAAGAATAAATTTCTAGAAATCACTTTAAAATCAGCAAAAAAAATTAATGGAGCTGCCCAGTTAGGTGATGTGTTACTTGATCCATTGCCAGCAATTGATTTTGGCAGAATTGGGGCCCAAGCAGCGAAGCAAGTAATAAATTCTAAAGTTCGAGAGGCTGAAAGAGAAAGACAATACAATGAATATAAAGATAGGGTTGGAGAAATAGTAAACGGAATTGTAAAAAGATCCGAATTTGGAAATATTGTACTTGATTTAGGTAAAGCTGAAGGAGTTGTTAGAAAAGACCAAACCATACCAAGAGAGAATCTTAGAAATGGCGATAGGGTAAGAGCATATATTTATGATGTAAGATCAGAATTAAAAGGTCCACAAATTTTTTTGTCAAGATCACACCCACAATTTATGGCGAAGCTGTTTATGCAGGAAGTACCAGAAATCTATGATGGGATTATTTCTATTAAAAGTGTCGCAAGAGATCCAGGAAGTAGAGCTAAAATCGCTGTATATACTGAAGATGGCTCAATAGACCCGGTAGGAGCCTGTGTTGGAATGAGAGGTAGTAGAGTCCAAGCAGTAGTTAATGAATTACAAGGTGAAAAAATTGATATAATTAATTGGTCAGAAAATGTAGCAAATCTTGCAATTTCATCTCTTTCTCCCGCTGAAGTACTTAAAGTAGTTTTAGATGAAGACCAAAATAAAATAGAGGTTGTAGTTGCTGAAGAACACTTAAGTCTTGCAATTGGAAGAAGGGGACAAAACGTTAAACTTGCAACTGAGCTGACAGGTTATGAAATAGATATTTTAACTGAAGATGAGGAGTCATCAAAAAGACAAGAGGACTTCTCAAGTAAAACAAATGTATTTATTGATTCATTGGATGTTGATGAAACTCTCGCACAACTTTTAGTAAGTGAGGGATTTGGAAGTATTGAAGAGGTAATAGATGCTGAAGAAAGTGAACTTTTAGCAATCGAAGGGTTTGATGAAGAAATTGCAGCTGAATTAGTTGAGAGATCAAAGAAATATATGTCAGAGATGGACGAAAAAAATAATAAGAAACTTGAGGAGTATAAGGTTTCAAAAGATTTAATTGATTTCAGCTTTTTGTCTAAAGCTATGCTAGTAAAACTTGCTGAGAACAATATAAAGACGTTAGAAGACTTTGCAGGTCTTACCACTGATGACCTAATTGGGTATCTTGAAGATAGGAGTGATAAAAATTCAAGAGTTACTGGTTTATTTGAAGAATTCAATATTAATAAAGATGAAGGTGACCAATTAATTATGGAGGCAAGAAAAATATGGCTTGATTAGTCATATGCAATAGGGTTCTCATGACTGAAAATAAAGAGATAAAAAAAGGAAAAAAAACTCTAAGCCTTAAGCTAGGGTCAAAACCTATAATCTCCAACAAAAGAGGGATTGAGGCAGGAAAGACGGTAATTGTAGAAAAAAAAAGGTTTAAAAGAAATACTAACATAGATCCGAAGTCTGAGCAGTTATCTCACAATAAAAAAGAAGTTGCCAGTACACCTAAAGTAACTGAAAAAACGACTACAGATAAGAAATCAAGATCCGGAGTAATTTTAAAACCACTTACCAAGGATGAACAAAAAAAGATTTTACAAGCTGATAGTAAAGAAGAAAAAAATGATGCTATTGACAAAATAAGAAAACGTAATTTAGCTGAAGAGTTTACTTATAAAAAAGATACAAAAGTTGAGAACGATTCAGAAACTAGTATAGATTTTAAAGAAAATAAAAAAGACGCTGAAAAAAAGAGAGCAATCCAAGATAAAGAAATAGATTTCCAAGAAAAAAAGAAAACTTCCAATACCTTCGGAAGAAAAAAGATCAGGGAGCGAAAAGTTACCATCGTCACTGCTTTGAGCGATGTAGATGAAAGAACTAGAAGTTTAGCTGCATATAAAAGAGCTAAGCAAAAGACGAAAAAAAACCAATCAGATCAAGAACCCGCTAAAAAAATAGTAAGGGATGTTTATATTCCTGAGCATATAACAGTGAAAGAACTCGCTAATAGAATGACTGAAAAATCAGGAGATTTAATAAAATCACTGATGAAAATGGGAATGATGGCTACAATTAATGAGTCTCTTGATGCAGATACAGCTGAACTATTAGTAACTGAATTTGGACATAACTTTAAAAGAGAAAATATCGAGGAAATAGAAAAAGATTTAATTTCGAAGGATACAGAGGCAATAAAGGATGATCCAAGATCACCTATTGTTACAATAATGGGCCATGTTGATCATGGAAAAACTTCTTTATTAGACAAAATAAGGAACGCAAATGTTGTTTCGGGAGAGAGTGGTGGCATTACTCAGCATATAGGCGCTTACGAAGTAGATCATAAAGGTAGCAAAATTACATTTATTGATACTCCTGGACATGCAGCATTTACAGACATGAGAGCAAGAGGTGCAAACGTAACCGATATTGTAATCTTAATTGTTGCTGCTGATGATGGAGTAATGCCTCAGACAAAAGAGGCTATAGCTCATGCTAAATCAGCAAATGCTCCAATCATAGTTGCGATTAATAAGTGTGATAAAGAAGAGGCTCAACCTCAAAAAATTAAAGAACAATTATTATCAGAGGAATTAATCGTTGAGGACCTATCTGGAGATGTACAATGTATTGAAGTATCAGCGGAAACAGGACACAACCTTGACAAACTCCTTGATTCAATTGTTGTGCAGTCAGAAATATCAGAGCTAAAGACAAATAATCAAACTTTTGCTGAAGCTACTGTAATAGAGGCAAATGTTGATAAAGGTAGAGGTCCAATATGTAATATAATTATTACAAATGGAAAACTATCCGTTGGAGATATTGCTGTTGCAGGAAGTGAATACGGCAAGGTAAGAGCAATACTTAATGATAAGGGAAAAAATTTAAAAGAGGCAACTGCATCTATGCCTGTTCAGGTTTTAGGTTTAAATAATCCTCCAGAGGCTGGAGACAGTTTTGTAACCGTTGAAAGTGATGATAAAGCAAGAGAACTTTGTGAGATAAGAAGCGAAATTAAAATTAACAAAGCTTTACCAAAGAAAATTAAAAACATAGATGGAGATAATACATTTGGCTCACTAAATGGAAAAAAGGAAATATTAGAAGTTGTGGTGAAGTCTGATACACGAGGATCATCAGAAGCTATAGTTCATCAAATTGAAGGTATTGATAGTGATAAGATAAACATAAAAGTAATTCATTCAGGTGTAGGCTTTATAAATGAAAGTGATGTTGCCCTTGCATCAGCATCTAGTGCGTTACTTATTTCATTCAATACGACCGCAACAAAAGAAGCAAAATCAAAAGCTAAGTTAAGTAACCTAAATATTCAAAATTTTAATATAATCTATGAACTTCTCGAATATGTCTCAGATTTTGCAAGTGGTAAACTTAAACCTACTCTCCAAGAGAGTTTTATTGGTAAGGCCGAAGTTCTTCAAATTTTCAAAGTCTCAAAAATAGGCTCTATTGCTGGTTGTATTGTCGTCGAAGGTTCAGTTAATAAAAATGCAAAGGTAAGAGTGATAAGAAATTCTGAAACTATATATGACGGCGATATTCTTAGTTTAAAACGGGAAAAAAATGAAGCAAATGAAGTTAAAGCTGGAACAGAATGTGGAATTAGTGTCAAAGAATTTAACGATTTCCAAATAGGAGATAACATAGAGGTATTTAGTGTAGAGGAAATAGCTCAGTCATTGTGATCCTAAAAAGAAAATACGAAACCACAGATAGATCCTTAAAAGTTTCTGAAATAATTAGAAAAGCAGTAAGCGAAGTTCTAGTAAGG
>CACHYW010000008.1 GCA_902584215.1 uncultured Pelagibacteraceae bacterium | reverse complement strand
TGGTTTTTCTCAAATTATTAAATCTCATAATTTGGCTTTATCTAATGAGAACAAAGTGGGTTATTTAATAGCTGGGACAAGATTTGGTACTTTTCAATCTGGTGGAGCAAGTGTCTCTTCTGAAGGACAGATGAAAATTTCTCAAGTTTGTGGTGATGATTTAATTAAAGATATAAATAAAATCATTGCAATAAAAATAGATGTTGAGGGTTTTGAATTATCTGTACTGCAAGGTGTCGAAAACCTAATTAAAAATAACAAGGTCTTCTTACAAATAGAAATTTTTGATCAAGAGTTGAGTGAGACTTCAAAATTTCTTGATGCACACAACTTCAAATTAATTGAGAAGGGTACATTCACTCATCAGGATACGGTAAAGGATTACTTCTATATTAATTTTTAATGTCTGAAGTGTCGAACACCAGTAAAAACCATTGAAATTCCTGCATTATCTGCAGCTTTAATAACTTCATCATCTTTAATTGAGCCACCAGGCTGGATTACTGCTGTGGCACCTGATGATATCGTTACCAAGAGCCCATCTGAAAAGGGGAAAAAAGCATCCGAAGCAACAACTGAATCTTTAAGCGAATTTTCATCATTGCTTTCCATTTCACTATTTTTTTGAGTTGCAATTTTGGCACTATCAACTCTGCTCATCTGACCTGCACCAATACCAATTGTTTTTTGATTTTTTACATAAATGATTGCGTTTGATTTAACATGCTTACACACTTTAAATGCAAATAGCATATCATCCATTTGATCACTCGTCGGTTCTCTCTGAGTGACAATTTTTAAATTTGATTTTTCGGTTTGCTTATTATCACCTGACTGTACAAGTATGCCGCCTTCGATACTTTTAAAGTTTCGTGAAATATGTTTCTCATGCATGGAAGGTAAAACTAAAATACGTAAATTATTTTTTGTTTTAAAAATCTTCTCTGCTCCTTCACTGATCCCAGGAGTAATGATAACTTCAGTAAATATTTTGATCATTTCTTTTGCAGTATCTTCATCAATAATTTGATTAGTTGCGATAATTCCCCCAAACGCACTTGTGGTATCACAAGAAAAAGCCATTAAGTATGCATCACTTAAAGTACTTGCACTTGCAACACCACAGGGGTTTGCATGTTTGATAATCGCAACAGTTGGGATATTTTGACCAAATTCTTTGATCAATTGTAGTGCAGCATCAGAGTCGTTAATATTATTATAGCTTAGCTCTTTTCCTTGTAGTAAAGTTGCATAAGGAATACCTGATTGGTGTTGTGATGTTTTATAAAGTCCAGCTGATTGATGAGGGTTTTCCCCGTAGCGAAGTGTCGATGATAATTTACCTGCTAATGAAAAATTATTTATACGTTCAGCTTGATCTCGATGAAACCAATTACTGATCATCGAGTCGTAATAAGCAGTCATTGAAAATGTCTTAGCAGCTAACTTTTTTCTAAAGTCTAATGTTGTTGATCCTTTGTTTTCCTTCATCTCGTTGATCACATCTGAGTAGTCGTTTACGTCAGTAACCACTGTCACAAATTTGTGATTCTTTGCAGCTGAGCGCAACATTGCGGGTCCGCCAATGTCTATGTTTTCGATGCAAATTTCCTCATTTTCTTGAGTATTTATAGTTTCTTCAAAGGGATAAAGATTAACAATAATCAAATCAATATCTTCAATGCCATGCTCAGTTTGAGACTGAATGTGATCTTTATCATCTCTTTTAGCAAGTAATCCTCCATGCACATTGGGATGTAATGTTTTAACTCGCCCATCCATCATTTCTGGAAAATTTGTTAGTGTAGAGACATCCATGACGTCCACGCCCATTTCAGTAATAGCTTTTGCAGTACCACCAGTTGAAACTATTTTCACCCCATGCTCTTGTAGTGAGTGAACAATTTTTTCTAAACCTGATTTATCTGAAACAGATATCAGAGCAGTTTTTATTTTGATGTCCAATTTAATGGCCTCTTAATTTTTCAATATTATTTGCATATTCACCTGGTCCACCTTTGAATGTTGTGGTGCCAGCCACAATCATGTTTGCTCCAGCATCAATGACTGATTGAATATTCTCAAAATTGATTCCTCCATCAATTTCTAAATCAATTTCTCTACCCGATTGATCGATTTCTTTTCGAAGCTTCTCAAGTTTATCAAGTGCAGTTGGAATAAATTTTTGTCCGCCAAAACCCGGATGCACACTCATCACCAAAATCAGATCTAACTGATCCATAAATGGTTTTACTACTTCCCATTCTGTATCAGGATTTATTGCAAGTCCTGTTTTCACATTCAAAGATTTTATCTTATCAATACAAGCTTGTGTATCGTCGTTCGCTTCAGGGTGAACGGATACAATATCAGCTCCCGCTTCGACAAACTTTTCAATGTATGGTTGAACAGGATCAATCATTAAGTGAACGTCAAAAGGCAGTGATGATTTATCTCTGATTGATTTTACAATGTCAGGTCCGATGGTTAAGTTTGGCACAAAGTGTCCATCCATGACATCAACATGAATATAGTCCGCGCCTGCTTTAGTGATGTTGACGACTTCCTCGCCTAATGATGAAAAATCAGATGCTAGTATCGAAGGTGATATTTTAACCGACATGTGTAAGAAGCATTATTTCTCTGTATAACAGAAACCCCATTTGTTTCCCACTATTTTTCATGCTTTGATAACTCAAAATATAGGATTAAATTAAGTATTATGAGCGATAAAAAAACTGAAGTTGTTGAGGATACAGAAGACAAGAAAACTGCCTCAAAACTCCCTAAAAAGAAAAAGGAAATAGGCGGCACAGATGGCCCTGAACCAACGCGCTTTGGCGACTGGGAAAAAAAAGGGATTACCTCAGATTTCTAATAGCGTGGTCCTCTATGACCCAAACCTATTTTCATAAACTTCTTTGATTTCGTTAGGCCATATTTCTTTCATATACGAAACCAGTTCCCAAACTTCCTCATCAGAAAGACCTGAGTTGCCAAGCATCTTTCCTTCATAATTCGGATCAAAACTTGTGAAGCCATATTTTATGACTCTGTATAAATATTCTGGTGAATGATGCCATGTATGAGCCGTACCATTTAATGGAGGCGCAAGTCGATGTCCATCGTCATCAAGTTGATTCTGCCATCCAACTTGTCCTTGTAAATTTTTACCGTGGCACGATGCACAATTATTTTGATAAAGAGACACTAAAGCAGGAGATGTCTGCGCATTAACAATATCAACCCTGTTCTGAGTACTGTTGTTATCGGGCATCATCGTAAAATATAAGCCAACGATGATAATTCCTGTAATTAATATGTAGAGTGAATTTTTCTTAGTCACGTTACATTAAATAATTTGATAAAAATCAACATCAAGAAGATTTTTTAAGAACTATTTAAAGCTGCTGATCAAATGTAGACGGTTTCCAATCCTTGGGAGCGAGTTCTAAATCTTCAAATTGAAACGCAGGCGCAACCGTACAGCCAATCAAGCTATAGGAACCAGTAGACTTCAAGGCAAACCAAGTACCTTTTTCAACAGTATACATAAAATTATTATTGGATCCAATTTCATCAATCTGAAATTCTACTCCGTCTTTTGAGGTGTATACGTTAAGAGGACTGCCAGAGTAAAAGTGTAATGTTTCCGTTTTGGTTATTCTGTGCCAATGAGAGTTTTCATGTTCTTCTAATAAAAAATATATATGAGTGACATCGTCATTTCTAAAAATCTCAACATAATGCCCACCCTCAGGATGAGGTTCCATTTTATGTTCTTCTATTAAACTCCTAATAAGACTTTTATCATTCATACTTAATGATATTATACATCAATTACTTTAATAATTATGAAATACTGTAAAATAATTTTTATATTAATTAGTTTGTCTTTTTTATATGCATGTTCAACAGCAACTTCTTATAGTGGAAAACCTATAGTTAATAATGATATTAGAGAGATTGATCTAATTCCCATGGGCTCTAATAAATATAGCTTATTAATAAGAGGAAATATATATTCTGAACAATCAGAATTAAGGGCGCAGTTTAGACAAGAAATTTCTGGAATATGTGGTTTAAATTATGAAGTCATAAGTATAGATACAAGTGAAGTCGAGCATTTAGGATACAAAAAACCAATACTAGAAAGTGTATTTATTTGTAAATAAAATATTTAAATAAACTATATAATTTATCCAACTATCTTTTCAGTATTAATCTCAAACATCTGTTCACATTCTCCAAGACCCACATAGATTGAGTCAGTCAATGGAATATTTCCCGTGTGATAGGTTCTAGTAAAGTGTCCTGAGTGATAATTAAGTATAATCTGTCCAAAATGATCAGAGCAGACAGAATAAAATTCTTTATCATTGCCGCCAATAGTTTCACATTGTGCCGCAAACATGCGATTACCCGATATTGTATTAATGGTTTCGCTTTCAGTATCGACTTCTATCTCAAAAGTCTCATTTTCAAACTCATAGCCTTGCACGTTACCTTTCATTAACCCTCCAAGGCCGACCACATTGGTATCAGTACATTCATACCGAATGGGTTTGGCCTCAACATTAAGGGAGAAAAACATCAGTCCAATCAGACCAGAGGCTATTACAAAGCTCGATAAAAGTTTGGGTGTTCTAGAAAGTTTCGGCTTTGTTTTTGAAGGATTAATGACCAAGGTCGAGTCCGCTAGATAGGATTTTCGACTTATATACTGTGGTTTAAAATTAGACTTCTTCATGTTGATTCAAACAATGACAAAAAATCAAGTCTGAAGTTGGTTAAAAATATGTTTAAAAAAAGATTTTATAAATTTAGTTAACTAAATTTACACACATATTAAAAGTCATAATTAAAACACATTCTAAACAAAATAAAGTCTACGTAATTGAGTAATTTTAATTCATAAATTTTTTTTATGTATCAACGCAACTTTATTATCACGCTTATTTTTTTTGGTTTGAATATAATTAATGTTCATGCGAGTGGTGATTTTCCATATTTTTGTGATTTAAATATGAGTTATTATCCAGGTTCTGATGGTCAGGCATACGAAGTATTTCATGACAGAGGAAAGCAAGTTAGAGGTAAAACCAGTATCTTTGATGGTGAGCATCCATCTCATGGTTCATTTCAGCAACTCGGGGTTAAACTCATTGCCGATGTTTGTTATAAAAATGAAAACACAGGCCAGGTATATGTTGAGGATCCCGATGATTTATGGATAAAGAAATCAAATATAAATGTTCAAAAACATGAATACTCACTTACTGAATATATATTGATATTTTTAGATGATAATAAATCAAATGAAGAAAATGATGAATGTAAAGATAAATGGTGGACTTCTTTTGAGGAAGATAAAAGAGTAATAATTAAAGTTGCAGATATTTGGCAAGGAATGACTGCTCATTACTCTACAGCTTATGCTATCTCACCCGAAGACATCATGATCAATGGAAAGTGGGTTTGCTCTTAACGTGGAAGAATTAGATGCTGTTTTAAACTTAGTATTTTTTGTAATGACACTTTTTGACTTAGTTGACGTTAACGTCTTTATAATTGAGGCATAATAATAAAAAAATCGATTAATTTTGCCACTTATTCAAAAACTGGTTTACATTCATAAGCACGGCTTACAAGACGTGCCATTACCCATTTTTTATCATCTTCATAAATGCTCTCGTTATCCTGAATCGCCTTCCCTTTTGTCCATGTGTCTAGCTCCCAAAATGTTCCAATATCATTACTCGTATAAAAATCATATTTTTCAACGATTTCTTCAACGATCTCATCCCCATTTTCTCGCTGTCTAATTAAAATATTTGTGTTTGACACTCCTTCGATCTGCAGAAATCTTTTAAATGTAATTTTACTAGTTCCCTCACTATCTCCGTTTTGATCAAAATATTTTACCCTGTTATTTTTAAAATCATAAATATGCATATAACCACCAAAATTATTCTTGCTCATTCCGTTATAATCCAATGTATTTTCCTGTCCTTTCCAGGCATCTTGTCCTAAAACATTTTCAATTCTTTGATTTTTCTCTTTTAAGTATTCTTCATTCATAATTGCTGACATATCAAACCTATCATAACAGATCCATTCTTTAGATATTTGCCACATTGCTTTATTACTCAAAGAAGCAGCATAGGAATTTGATAAATAAAAAAACAATATTAAACTCAAAATTATAAATCTAATGATCAATAATCCATTCATGTTAAGGCTAATCATTTACAATTATTTGTTCATTCGATTGTTGATCAGATCATCGACTACTGCTGGTTCGGCTAAAGTAGATGTATCGCCAAGATTGCTGTATTCATTTTCAGCAATCTTTCTTAAAATTCTTCTCATGATTTTACCAGACCGTGTCTTTGGAAGACCGGGCGCCCATTGAATAAGATCAGGAGATGCAATGGGTCCGATTTCTTTTCGAACCCAAGCAACCAACTCTTTATATAATTCATCAGATGTTTCCTCACCCGCGTTTAAGGTTACGTAAGCGTAAATTCCCTGACCTTTGATGTCATGAGGATAACCAACAACAGCGGCTTCGCTGACTTTTGGATGTGCAACTAAAGCCGATTCAACTTCTGCGGTTCCCATGCGGTGACCAGATACATTAATGACGTCGTCAACACGCCCCGTGATCCAATAGTAACCATCTTCATCACGCTTGCATCCATCACCGGTGAAATACTTTCCATCAAATTGAGAGAAATAAGTTTCAATAAATCTTTTGTGATCGCCGTATACGGTTCTCATTTGCCCCGGCCAAGAATCTGCAAGACACAATGATCCTTCACAAGCACCTTCTAATATATTTCCTTCAGCATCCATGATCTCAGGCTGGATACCAAAGAAAGGCTTTGTAGCTGATCCTGGTTTTTGAGCAATAGCGCCAGGGAGAGGTGAAATTAAGATACCGCCCGTTTCAGTTTGCCACCACGTATCAACGATGGGACATTTCTTTTCACCAACAATATTATAATACCACATCCAGGCTTCCGGATTGATCGGCTCGCCCACAGTACCGAGTAATTTAAGAGAAGACCGACTTGTTTTTGTTACTGGTCCTTCGCCTTCGCGCATGAGTGCGCGAATAGCTGTCGGCGCTGTGTAGAAAATATTTACTTTATGTTTATCAACCACTTCCCAGAAACGAGACGCACTTGGATAATTAGGCACCCCTTCAAACATCACAGTAATAGCGCCGTTTGCGAGTGGTCCATATACAATGTAACTGTGTCCTGTGACCCAACCAACATCAGCCGTGCACCAATAAACATCTCCTGGTTTGTAATCAAATACATATTGATGTGTCATGGACGCATACACCATGTAACCGCCAGTAGTATGCATCACGCCTTTTGGTTTTCCTGTAGAGCCAGATGTATAGAGAATAAATAATGGATCTTCCGCACTCATTTCTTCTGGTGGGCAGTCATCTGATGCATCACTTATTAATTCGTGATACCAAACATCACGGTCATCATGCCAGTCGATTGCACCACCTGTTCGTTTGACAACAATACAATGTCTCACACCACCTGAGATGTTGATGGCATCGTCTGTATTCTTTTTTAACGGAATTGGTTTGCCGCCTCTTAATCCTTCATCAGCTGTAATCACAATATCTGATTTACAATCACTAATGCGTCCTGCAAGTGAGTCAGGCGAGAAACCACCAAAGACAACTGAGTGAATAGCACCAATGCGTGTGCACGCAAGCATGGCGTATGCTGCTTCAGGAATCATTGGCATATAAATGGTTACACGGTCACCTTTTTTTACACCAAGGGATTTCATCCCATTAGATAATTTTGAAACTTCTTTATGAAGTTCATTATAAGTAATGTGTTTTGAGTCTTTTGGATCATCGCCTTCCCAAATGATGGCTGTCTGATCCCCTTTATCTTTTAAATGTCGATCGATGCAATTGGCGGAAGCATTAAGTGCACCATCTTCGTACCATTTGATTGAAAAGTTATCTTTATTAAATGAAACGTTTTTCACTTTTGTATACGGCTTCATCCATTCCATGCGTTTGCCGTGTTCGTTCCAAAAATCTTCATTATTATTGAATGATGTTTCATACCACTCATTATATTTATCTTGATTTATCTGGGCGTTGGCAGACCAATCGGCACTGACGTTAAATTTTTCATTATCGCTCATAGACCAAATATCTTATTTGATACCACCTAGATTGCAAATAATAGTCCAGGACTTCTTATCGATGGGCATTACTGATAATCGAGACTGTTTGACTAATGCGAGGTGATTAAGCCTTTTGTCACTTTTTATTTGATCGAGATTCACTCTTTTTTTTAGCGGTTTCACTGCGCTTACACTCACCATACCAAAGCGTTCAGACTTATCTGTTGGATCAGGGTGATACTCTTTTATAACCTTGACGATGCCCACAACATCACGCTCTTTTACTGAGTGATAAAAAAAACAAAGGTCACCTTTTTTCATTTTCTTCATGTTGTTTGATGCTTGATAATTTCTAACACCGTCCCAGCCTTCTCCTTTGGCACCGGCTTTAACTTGCTGTTCCCAGGACCATGTTTCAGGCTCAGATTTCATTAACCAATATTGCATTTTTATTCCTTCGTTATGGGTCTATTTAAAAGTTCTTGTATGGCAAGATCAATATTTTTTTTTCGGTACAATACTCTATAGACAGCTTCGTTAATTGGTAAATCTAATTTTTTTTTATCAGCAAGTTTCTTTAATGCTCGAACAGTAAATACACCTTCAGCAATTGAAAATTTTTTTTGAATAATTTCATTTAATGTTTTTCCTTTCGCTAAATCAATTCCAAGAGAAAAGTTTCTGGATTCTTTAGAAGAACATGTAAGAAATAAATCGCCCATCCCTGAAAGACCAGCAAGTGTACTTTTTTTTGCGTTCATTGATTTTGCAACCGTTGTTATTTCTGCAAAGCTTCTTGAAATGATTGAAGCTACTGCATTCTCGCCGTATTTTTTTCCAACGACAATACCACTGGCTATGGCGTATATATTTTTTAGTGCACCTGAGATTTGTGACCCAATAATATCATTGGACAAATAAGGTCGCAGTTTTGGTGACTTGATGAGGTTTGCAATTTTCTTTGATACCTCTTCACTCTTTGAAGCAACAGTTGTTGCAGCAGGTAATCCTTTTGCAATTTCCGCTGCAAAGTTTGGACCTGAGATGATTGCAATTTTATTTTTTGGAAATATTGAAGATACGATTTGACTTGGTAACTTTAAGCTGTTCATTTCTAGTCCTTTTGAACAACAAACAAAAATTGTTTTTTCATTTAAAGAATTTCTTAATTTGTTTAAAACCCCAGAGAGATATTGAACTGGTATCACTAAAAATAATATCTCACATTCAGAAACATCATTGATTTCTGTCGTACAATTAATTTTCTTGCTTAATTTTATTTTTGGAAGAAATCTTTTATTTTCTCTTTGATTTTTAATGTTTTCACAGACACTTCTTTCTTTGGCCCAGAGTCTTACCTGTTGCTTTTGAGCTAATATATTTGCAAGCGCTGTACCCCAGGCACCAGCTCCGATGATTCCAATTTTAAACTTTTTATTATTCGCCAACGATTCTTTTTCCTTTCATGAACAAAGCATCTTTATCAAGTGGCCATCTTGGTCTTGGTTTGAAATCAAGTTTGTTAAACATGTTTCTTTCAAATCTCTCTATACCTGCAAGCGCAATCATGGCCCCATTGTCAGTACAATATTTTATGGACGGAAATAGAAATTCACATTGATGAGTTGATTCTAATTTTCTAAGTGCACCTCGAAGACTTTTGTTGGCCGCAACACCTCCTGCAACAACAATTTTTGTAGTGTCTTTAGATTTATTAATATTTTGAAGACGCTCAATTGCATGTCGAGCTTTGGTAGACAAAATTTTGTTTATAGTCTTTTGAAAAGAGGCTGACATATCTCTTTTAAATTTTTCAGTACATTTATTTTCTGCTACTACATTAGCTACTGCTGATTTCAGACCAGCAAAAGAGAAGTGACAATTTCTTTCATTGATGAGAGGTAAGGGTAAGTTATATTTATTTTCATCTCCCTCTTTAGCATATTTTTCGATTTCAGGTCCACCTGGATATTCCATTTTTAAAAGACGCGCAGTTTTATCAAATGCTTCACCCAATGCATCATCGATGGTTGTGCCAATCCGTTTATAGCTATTAAATTTTTTGATAATTGTAAATTCAGTGTGCCCACCAGACACTAATAATAAGAGATATGGAAATTCAATCTTTTGTTCGAGCTTAATGGACAGAGCATGGCCTTCTAGGTGGTTGACCGCGATGAATGGTTTATTAAGTGAGGAAGCAAGAGTCTTTCCAGCAACGACACCGACCAACAATCCGCCCAATAGACCAGGACCTGCCGTTGAGGCAATAGCATGAATGCTACGGAATGAAATGTTTGCCTGATCAAGAGCCATCTTAATTAACTTATGAATAACGTCTGAGTGAGCTCTTGCAGCCAGCTCTGGGACAACGCCTCCATAATCTTTGTGAACTTCGAGTTGAGATTTAACAATATTTGAAAGGACTTTAATTCTATCTCCTGCTTTTTCTACAACTGATACTGATGTTTCATCACAACTGGACTCAATGCCAAGTACCCTGATTTTTTTCATTGTCATAATTTATAAAAATCCAGTTAAATGTAGTATACTTTAAGTGTTATATCTCTAATTATAAACCTAACGTAGGAAATGTTCGATATTATAATGTATGTCTGAATTGCCAAAAATTGTAGTTGGAATCCGCAGCAGTAACTTATCTAAATCTCAGACTAATCTTTTGATTCAGGCATTGCTCAAACAAGACCCAAAGTTAAGTGAAGATACCTTTAATATAAAGACAATCAAAACAACTGGAGATATCCATAATACTCATCGACTGGATCAAATTGGTGGGAAAGGTCTATTTATTAAAGAAATTGAGGAACAGATTATGTCGGGTAAAATTGATATTGGCGTGCATTCAATGAAAGATGTACCTGCTCAAGACGCTTACCCAGATCTTGACATTATTTGTTGGATGCAAAGACATAAAACAAATGACGCAATAATAAGCAATTCAGGAAAAAGTTTTATGGATTTGCCAACAGGTAGTGTAATTGGCACCAGTTCTATTCGCAGAAGGTCACAAGTTTTGAGTTTACGAAAAGATTTATCAATCAAGTTACTTAGAGGCAATGTTGATACGCGCATTCAAAAACTTAGAAATCATGAATATGATGCTATCATATTAAGCTTTGCGGGATTGGCCCGATTAAATCTAGATCATTTAGTTACTGAAGTATTAGAGCATAATTTATTTCTGCCAGCCGCCTGCCAGGGAGCTGTTGGTGTACAAGCCCTCAAAAACAGTGAGATAAAAAATATATTTGCTCCCATTAATGATCTCAAAACTCAAACTGAGTGTATGGCTGAAAGAAAAGTTTTAAGAAATATAAATGCAAACTGCAATAGTCCTGTTTCAATTTATGCAAATATAAACGAAAATAACATATCGCTAAAATTTGAAATGTTTGATCATCTAGGGAATAAAATTTTTAAAAAATTAAAGGAAGGTTTAAAAGAAAACTATTTATCGTTATGTGACGAACTAGTTAAGGAGATTATAGACGTCGTAGGTCTAACGAAAATAAATGAACTGGACAATTTAAAAAGTGATTTTAATTACACGCCCTAGAAAAAACTCTTTAGAGTTTCAAAAAAGATTAGAAAAATTAAAAATTAATTCTGAGGTTCAAGAACTATCAAAATTTAAAATTTTTAAAAAACAAATTTCTTTAGGTAGTTGTTCTATACTTATCACGAGTCCAAGATCTATAGATTATCTTATCATGAGTAAAATTATAGAACGTTGTAAAAAAAATGAATTTATTGTCATTGGTGAAAAAACAACTCAACGCCTCAAACAATTGGGATGTCAAAACATATTGATTTCTGCAAAAGACAGTGCTGACTTAATCAATAAATTAAAGTCGAAGATAAATAGATTAAGTGACGTGAAATTTTTATGTTCAAATGTATATAATAAAGAGCTTGTTGAATCGTTAAAAAAAATGAAATGTAAAATTACATTAGTCAGGGTCTATGAAACTTTCAAAGTTAAAAAATTAAAAAAGTCTGTTGTTATGAATTTAAAAAATGACAAATTTTCTGCGGCTGTATTTTTCTCTAAGTTTTCTCTTATGGTTTTTCTTGAGCTCTGCAAATTAGATAAGGTTTCAAAATCTTGTCTCAAAAGAATTCATTATATATGTGTCAGTAAGCGTGTTGGTGGATTTGCCCAAAAACTTGGATATAATGTTCATTATTCTTCAGACCCGTCAGAAAAAGGAATGCTTGGAATAATCAAAAATTTGAAGTTAAAATAATAAATATCATTAAATAACAACGATTAAGCAGTATTTTAGCGTTCAATTAATAAAAATTATACTTTTATATAAGCCCCTTTAATTGCTTGACTAAACTTGTTTTTTTAAGTTGAATAGGCGAATTATTAAATTGTAATAAGTACATAAGAGGGGAATTCATATGTCACGAAACACTATTTTTAGATCGTTTGTAAAGTGTCTATTTGCTATATCACTTTTTCAAATGGCTACTATTTCCGTAAAAGCTGAACAGGTATCTCTAGGTGGATTTACAGGAACTTTAACAACAACTGTGTCTTCTGGTTTTTCTATGAGAACAGAAGATAACGATTGCAGACTCATTTCAGGAGACAGCTTAGCAAAAAACGGTACCCTTGAAGACCGTTCAAATTTTACATCGCACGTTGGATACAATCCTGATAATGGTAATGGTGGTTGTAATATTTTTGAAACAGATGCTTACGGCAATACATCAACAAAATCTATAGAGCGAGTAAACTCAAACCAAGATGATGGTAAATTAAACTTTGATAAAGGTGACATCTTTGATGCTGGTAACTCTTTAGCAGTTGGTTTTGATGCTACCAATGCAAATGGTGTTAAAATAAATTTATCTGGACTTGCTTATTATAATGCCGCATTAGATATAACGACTCCGGCTTTCAGAGCATTTACAAGCAAAATGGAAAGTGAATTTGAAAACCAATATAAAATAGGAAATGCATACATTCAAGCCCCTCTGACAGATGACATTTCTTTTACTCTTGGTAATTACGTTCAATCTCAAGGTGTGACTGCACTCTTACCAATTGGTGTTAATGTAGTTAACCCTGTATCACTTCCAATCTTAAGATCTCCAGGAGCGCAAGTAAAAGATGCTCTACTCCCTCAAGCAATGATGGGCGTTACAGCATACTTAGATGGCGGTGTTACCGCAGAAGCTTATTATCAGCTTGAACAAAAAGAAGTTGAAATCGATGTTGCTCACTCATTTTACGGTAGTGACTTTGCGGGAAGACATTCAACGACTCAACTTAAAAATTCACCCAATTACAGAGAGAACCCTCTAATTCCTTTTGGTGGAAACAGGCATGATGCCGCAACATGTTTTGCTGACGGTATCGGTGGACATTGTAAGGATACTCAATTGTGGGCAGGCATAGACGCGGCAACTGGAACTGGTACTCCAACAGCAGGTCCTGAGGCAACTCTCTATGGTCTCTATGCAGCATATGGCGGAGGTGGTTACTCTCTGGCCAGACAGGGTTACAATTTACAGAACGGTACAAGCTATGCTGATACAGATGCATTCATTACAGGCCTTATTGGTGCAGGAGCGGCTGCTGCTGGTGGTCTTGTAACTTCAGTTGGTGCTCAACAAACAGGTGTTGCTCTTACAGACGCAGAAATTAATGCCTCTTTATTGAGACTTAGCTCTCAGTTTGATGGTCTTAATAATACTGCGGGTCTTGTAGCTGTTAGACGTGCTCCAGATGCGTTTGCTGATGATTCTGGGCAATATGGTTTTAACCTAAGCGGTTACGTAGATGACGTTGGAACTGGTGTTGAATGGGGATTATATTTTAACAATTCACACAGTAATTCTCCGCGAATTAGAATGCTTGCTATTGAAGACGGATATGCAACAACTCTTTACACAATGTATTCTGTCTTAGATGCGACTAGAGATTTTACCGATGCAGATGTAACAGCTTTTGAGCAAGTTCAAGCAAGTATTGCATATAATGACTTAATATGCGGTCTTATTTACAAATCTGGTGCAGGCGCTGCAGCTGCTTATGGAGCATTCTCTAGTGCAGCTACAGATGCCGACACAACTCTAGGATATCTACATGATCCTGAGGTATGTTATGAAACTTTTAATAATCTAGGATTGTTAGCTTACCAAGCTGATCAGTTGAAAGAAACTCCAACATATGATGCTAACCCACTAGTTGGTGGTCCGGCAGCGCAAGCAGCCGTTCATGCTCAAGCGACTGGTGCAACAAACGGTGCTTTGGCAACTCTTGGCTTTGGTAACGCTGCAAGGTACCAACTTTATTATCCTGAAGATATCCAGACTTTTGGAGCTTCGATTTCTACTGGTATTGGTGAATGGGCAACAAACGCCGAGCTAACATACAGACCTGATTTTCCTTTTCAAATTTCAGTTCCTCAACTTCTGTTGAATGTTTATGACTCATCAGGAGGTACTGTTATTCAAAGTCTAGCATCGCTTGCTACAGCTGGTGCTAATGCAGGGGCTATCATTGCAAGTAACGCAGTGAATTTGCAAAAATGGTCATCACAGCCTAATTGTGACATATCTTCTGCAACAGGTAAAACGTCTGTAGAAATGCCAGGTTATGCGGTTTGTGATGGTACAGCTGAACACGATGTTTGGTCGTTAGATTTACTAGGTATCAGAAACTATACTGCTTCAGATCCTGTAGCTCAAAATGCGGGTGCTGACGGAGGAAGCCTGCTCCTGGAAATTGGCGCGTTGTATCTACCGGATTATGATCATGGTCAAGGATTAGTTCAGACCAGCCATCAAGCTGATGGTCATGATGTAGTTGGCGGTGGATGTCTTGATGTAGCCGGTACTTCATCTTTAGCTGTTCAATCTAACGGCTTGTTTGGTAATGGGTATTGTGAAAATAATTCTGGACCA
Source organism: uncultured Pelagibacteraceae bacterium (assembly GCA_902584215.1). Taxonomy (GTDB): domain Bacteria; phylum Pseudomonadota; class Alphaproteobacteria; order Pelagibacterales; family AG-422-B15; genus CACNXQ01. The sequence continues at coordinate 25,512 of CACHYW010000008.1, read as the reverse complement.
GATGATTTATCTGTAACAACACGAATTAGAGGGTCACTAAACTACTTTAACTTTAACAATTCTCCTTGGACATTCTCGCCTTCCGTTGGTCTTGATTATGACATCATAGGAAATGCGCCATCATCTATTGGTGGATGGGTAGAAGGTGAAGCAAAAGTAACTTTGGGAACTTCGTTCACTAACAGTGGTACAACCATGAAACTGAACTACGTTGCTGAATTAGGAGATTTTGAGGATAACACTAATTCTGATAGAGATTATGTCTCAGCTTCAGTAACTCATTCATTTTAATTAAGGGAAGGTAAAATAATGTATAAAATGAACATTAAAAAAATAATAATAACACTAACGTCTGTGTTGGCACTTTCAGTATCGTCTGCATCTGCTGATGGACACGTTAAATACTCAATAACATCTGCAAATGTTGCTGAGTATGCTACCATGCTAAATCCAGGACAAATGAATATGTTTGCTCAATATCCTGACTCATACAGAATTGATGTATATGAGGATAGTCCAAGCTGTGCAACTGATCCTGATATTGCAGCTATCACCCAATCAAACGGCACTATGGTAAACGACAATGAAGGTATTGAGGTACCAAACTTTGGTCAGACACCTTTCCCTGATCCAAGTCAAGCTCAACACTTTGTTTGGAATTATCGTATGTATGCTGGGGAGATTAGTGCAATTGAAAGAGTTCAATCTTCTACAAACGTGAAGCCTGATGGTTCTATTACTTTGGGACAACAAGAAACGTCAATTTCTTTCCCAACAAATCCAAGAACAAAAACAATGTATGCTGACAAGAATTTATTTGCCTTGTTCATGCAGAAAAACTTAGGCCCACCTAGAAGTGCAGGTACAGTTACTCTCGTTCATGACTTTATTGACAGTTATATGCAACCAAGAAAAGCGTGGCAGTACAATCCAGCAACAAGACGAGTTCGTAGAGCGCCTAACATTTCTTACGATACATTAACAACAGCAGGTGGCGGTATCGTTACAGTTGACCAGTTTGGTGGATTTAATGGTGCGCAAGATAGGTATGATTGGTCTTACGAAGGTAAGCAAAGTATGATCGTTCCTTTTGCGAATGATGCATTAGCTAATAATACAATTGCTGATACACATACTCCATTTCACTTAGACCCAAGCTATGTAAGATTTGAAGAAAAAGATGTTCACATTGTTCACGCACAACTGCGCCCAGGACAAAGACACCTCTATGAGTCTAGAACTTTTTATTTTTTAGATGGTCAACCAGGTCTTCTAGTGTATCAAGATATGTTTGATGGAAATCAAGATCTAATGCGTACGTATATGCAAACACATGTGGCCGGTAATTTAGGCGGAACAGGCATGTTGTCGGATGATATATGTAATGTTCAAGGTGAATATACATTTGACTTTGCAACTCGAACGTATTCAGGTGGAAACCTAATGGGACCTGCCATTCAACCATCTGCACCGATTTTTAACGGTGAGGAAAAAGCTGTTAGCTTCTATACACCTGATGGCTTGAGACGTTACGCAAGGTAATAAACACTTTACCATCAATTAATTTTAATTTAAAACCCGGCTTGAATTTATTAAGTCGGGTTTTATTTTTTAACAAAAACTTATGGTTAGAATTCTTACAGCGTTAGGTGCGATTTTTTTTATAACTGTATCCACAGTTTCATCTTCCAACTTTAACTATAAGTCCGGATATGCTGCTCAATCTGCTCTTGCATCAAAATCACTAATGAATGCGATGGAAAAAGTTGATGATCGAATCTATGCTGCTGGGGAGCATGGAATAATTGTTTACTCAGACGATTTTGGTGAGACTTGGATACAGGCTGAAAGTGTTCCTTACACCAGTACAATTACAGACCTTAGCTGTCCCACAAAAAAATCATGTTGGGTCGTTGGTCACGATGCTGTTATTCTCCACTCAAATGATTATGGCAAAACATGGGTTAAACAATATGAAGATATTGATTGGGACGCACCATTGTTATCAATTCATATGTTTGATGAAAATGATGGTATTGCGTTAGGTGCTTTTGCACTATCATTAAGAACATCTGATGGGGGTAAAAGCTGGGGTTATTTATTTGTAGATGATGATGAATTTCAACCCCATTTAAACTTTGCTTATGCTGATTCCCAAGCATGGAGAAAGTCTGCAATGAATGAAGCTTATGCTGTAGGAGAGTTGGGGAAATATTACCTTTCTGATGACAGGGGTCTTAGTTGGCTTTCTGTGGAAACTGGTTACGAAGGTTCTTATTGGGCTGGTATAAAGGTAGATGAGGGACAGTCACTTTTATTAGGTATGTCTGGTAACCTCACATTAATTAACGATTATGGACCTGATGATGTTATACCCGATGATAAAATTACAACACTTGCTTGTTATGAAAGTGGAATTTTTTCTGGAGAATGTAAAACCCTTGCTTTTGAAAGACTATATATTGGTTCAAAAAATAGTTTAACTAATGCAATTATTTTGAATGATGGACGCATAGCCATAAGCGGCAACGGGGGCTCTGTCACAGTAGTTGATTTATTCAGAAAAAAAAATATTGAAACTTGCGTTAGATCTGATCGCTTGAGTAATACATCAATTGTATATTTAGGTAGTGATGAGTTTTTATTAGCTGGAGAAAATGGATTTAGAAAGCACAGTATGTCTGAATGTTATGAAAATTTTACATCAGATAAATCAAATTCGCAGGATAGTTATTTTACTGTTGATTTAGGATAAGATGGGAAGGGTAAAAGACAAAGTTGCAATTATTACAGGTGCAGCTTCTGGACTTGGATTTGCTGCGGCACGTAAACTTCTTGAGGAGGGTGCAAAGGTTATACTTACTGATGTAAATCAAGAAGTATTAGACTCAATGTCGGAGCGCTTAAGTGATTTCAGTAAGTCACAATTTCAAGCTATATTTCATGACGTCACCCAAGAAGAGTCTTGGATTGACATAATCAATAAAACTGAGATTGATCATGGTAAAATCAATATTTTAGTTAACAGTGCAGGTATTAGTCTTGGTGCTGACGTTGTATCAACTGATTTTGATATATGGAAAAAAGTACATCAAGTGAATCTTGATAGTGTTTTTCTTGGATGTAAATATGCTGTTCCAGTTATGGGCAAGTATGGACATGGCTCAATTATTAATATCTCATCCATTTCAGGTATAGTTGCAGGATGGAATACTGCTGCTTATAATTCTTCAAAAGCAGGTGTTCGTCTTCTCTCTAAATCAGTGGCTCTGTTTTGTGCAAAAAAAGGATTTGAAGTTCGCTGCAATTCTGTTCACCCAGCATTTGTGAATACACCTATTCTAGATCCTATTAAGCAGGCTTTTGGCGCAGATGAAGCAGTTGCCAAATTAGCTAGACAAATTCCTATGAATAAAATTGGCGATACAGACGATGTATCGTATGCCATTTTATATCTAGCATCTGATGAATCCAAATTTATGACTGGGACAGAAATTGTTCTTGATGGCGGCTTAAGCGCGATGTAGTTTCATAGCTTGAGCTATGAATAAAAAAACTGCATTAATGGTTGTTCATCAACCAAGATCAAGCACGGGTGATGTTGGCATTAAATTAAGAAAGCGTGGCTATACATTGGATGTCAGAAGGCCAGTGATGGGTGAGAAACTTCCAGAAAATATGGATAAGCATGATTTAGCGGTCATCTATGGTGGTCCGCCAAGTGTTAATGATGATCTCGATTATATAAAATACGAGATAGACTGGATTTCTAAAGTGTTAGAGTCTAATAAGCCGTTTCTTGGAATATGTTTAGGCGCTCAAATGTTGGCGAAGAACCTTGGTGGGTCAGTTCAAAAATCTCATGATCTTACACTTGAAATTGGTTTTTTTGATATCAATCCTACAGGAGATGGCCATAAAATGTTCCAAAGTCAGAAAAAGTTTTTCCAGTGGCACCGAGAAGGTTTTACTGTGCCCAAGTCATGTGAAATCCTAGCTAATGGCGATCTATTTAGGGAACAGGCATTCCGATATAATAATGCTTTAGCTATTCAATTTCATCCTGAGGTTAATTTAAAGATGCATCTTCGTTGGTTATATTATGCTGGTTATATGTTAAAAGAAAAAGGTGCACAAAATCGACGTGAACAACTTACTCATCGACTTAAACATGGTAAAAAAATAAATTTATGGTTAGACTCTTTTTTAGATAACTACTTATTGAAAGATATTAATACATGAATTCACTCATCATTCTCTTTGATCAAGTTATCAATCTTTATACGTGGGTATTGATCATCAATGTCATTTTTAGCTGGTTGATTGCTATGAATATCTTCAATACACAGAATAGAATTATTATTGCTGTTTATTATGGGACAAAAAGGTTAACCGATCCACTGCTTAACCCTATAAGAAACTTTCTGCCGAATCTCAGTGGAATTGATATATCTCCAGTAGTATTGATTTTGATTTTGTATTTTATTAGAAATCTACTTTTTGAATATTTTTATATGACTATTGCGCTGTAATTCATGGATGAAAATAAATTAATTGATGGGAAAAAAATTGCATCTGATTTGCGTGCAGAAACTGCAGTAAAAGTAGAGGCTTTTAAAAAAGATTATAACAAAGTTCCAACCCTTGCAGTTGTTTTGGTTGGTGAAGATCCAGCCAGTCAAGTTTATGTAAAGACGAAAACAAAAATGGCTAAAGAAATTGGTATGGATGTAGAAGATCATTTTTTAGATGCCAGCGTTGCTGAGGCTGACTTATTAAAGCTTATTGATGATCTAAATAAAGACGAAAAAGTGAATGGCATATTGGTTCAATTACCGCTGCCATCACATATAGACTCAAGAGCAATTATCGATTCAATTGATCCTATTAAAGATGCAGATGGATTTCATGCAGTAAACGTTGGCAGAAACTCAATTGGTGGTGAACTTTTAAATAAAACATTTACTCCGTGTACTCCTCTTGGCTGTTATTTGATGTTAAAAAGATCTGTTGCTGATCTAAAAGGGATGCATGCTGTTATTATTGGCAGATCCAATATCGTTGGGAAACCTATGGCGCAATTGCTTTTAGAGGAGTCTTGCACCGTGACTATTGTGCATTCGAAGACAAGAAATATTGAAGAACTTACCAGGCAAGCAGATATTGTTGTTGCAGCGGTGGGCAGACCACTGATGGTTAAAAAAGATTGGATTAAAGAAGGTGCGATCGTTATTGATGTTGGCATCAATCGCGTTGATCATCCGGAAAGTCCAGGCAAAACAAAACTCGTTGGTGATGTTGATTTTGATGAAGTATTAAGTGTTGCTTCAGCAATTACCCCTGTACCAGGAGGTGTTGGACCTATGACAATCGCGTGTTTGTTAAAAAATACTGTTGATGCCGCTATCAGACAGCAAAATTAAGAGCCTTCTTTTTCTGTGCAAACCTTCATTATTTATTCTGAACCTTTTCATTTTTTTTCCCTTAACCTCAAGGCATTCAGTTTGATGAAGCCCTCAGCATCTTTTTGAGAATAAATATTATCTGACTCAAAAGTTGCTAGATTAGGATTGTATAAGCTCATTGAACTCTCACGACCTGTAATCATGGTATTGCCTTTGTAGAGTTTTAGTCTGACTTTGCCTTCTACATTTTCTTGAGATTTATCAATCATGGATTGCATCATTTCTCTCTCTGGTGAAAACCAGTAGCCGTTGTAGACTAATTCTGCATACTTAGGAGACAGTTCATCCTTCATATGAGCTGCTTCCTTGTCTAATGTGATGCTCTCTATGGCTCTATGAGCATGATAAAGGATCGTTCCACCAGGTGTTTCGTATATGCCCCTAGATTTCATGCCAATGAACCTGTTTTCAACCAAATCGACTCTTCCGATGCCATGTTTCCCACCCATCTGATTTAACGCTTTCAACAAATCAAAGGGTGTCATACTTTGTCCGTTTAAAGCGCAGGCATCACCTTGTTTAAATTCTATGGTGATCTCTTCTGGGGTATCGGGAGCATTCTCTGGTGATACAGATCTTGTATATACATAATCAGGAGCTTCTTCCCAGGGGTCTTCAAGGACTTTTCCCTCAGCAGATGAATGTAAAATATTTTCATCAATACTGAAAGGTTGTTCACCTCTTTTATCTTTAGCAATTTCAATACCGTGTTGATCTGCATACTCAACTAAAGATGTTCGAGATGTAAGATCCCATTCTCTCCATGGACTGATAATTTTAATATCCGGTTTATGATAATAATAACCTAACTCAAATCTTATTTGATCGTTGCCTTTGCCTGTTGCACCATGTGAAACGGCGTCTGCTCCCACTTTGTTTGCAATTTCAATTTGTTTTTGTGCAATTAAAGGTCTTGCGATAGATGTGCCTAAAAGATAGTAGCCTTCATAAAGTGGATTAGCTCTAAACATTGGGAATACGTAATCACGAACAAATTCTTCTTTAAGATCCTCAATGAATATTTCTTTAACTCCTTGCTGAGTTGCTTTTTTCTCAACCAAATTATAATCTTCATCTTGGCCTAAGTTTGCGGTAAATGTTACCACCTCGCACGAGTATGTTTCTTTAAGCCATCTTAATATAACGGATGTATCGAGCCCACCTGAGTAAGCAAGAACAACTTTATTTACTTTATCCATGATTTCTTAGTTCACTTTTTCTTACTTTTATGCTTGAGGACCTGAGTTGACCGCATGCAGCCATAATATCTTGTCCTCTTGTTTTTCTAACAGGGCTTGCATAACCTGCATTTTTAATGATGTCACTAAATTTCTTAATTTGCTCTTTATCAGAGCATTCATAGGGTGAATTAGGCCACGGGTTAAAGGGAATAAGATTAATTTTTGCTGGAATTCCTGAAATTAATTTAACTAGTTTACGTGCATCGGCCACGCCGTCATTGACACCTTTGAGCATGACATACTCGAACGTGATGCGTTTTGCATTTTTAGCTCTTGGATATTCTCTGCAAGATTTAATCAATTCTTTTAAGGGAAATTTTTTATTAATCGGTACGATCTCATTGCGTAATGCATCGTTTGTTGCATGCAACGATATAGCAAGTCTTGAATCCACCTCTGCTCCCCATTTCATTATTTCAGGGACTATGCCTGATGTACTCAGCGTAATTCTCTTTGTTGATAATTGAATTCCTTCCTTATCGCCCATAATTTCTGCAGCTTGTTTGACATTATTATAATTATAGAGAGGCTCTCCCATACCCATAAAAACAACATTTGAAATCTTTCTCCCATGTTTATTTGACCAATCAGATAATTCATCCTTAGCTACCAGTAATTGTGAAACAATTTCCTCACTTGTTAAATTACGTACTAACTTTTGTGTTCCAGTATAGCAAAATGTACAATTTAGTGTACAGCCTACTTGTGATGACACACACAGTGTTCCTCGATTGTCCTCAGGAATAAAAACTGTTTCTATGAGATTTCCATCATGGAGTTTGAATAACCATTTTTGTGTTCCATCAATAGATTTTTCATGCGTTTGTATTGTTGGCCTTTTAATTTTATAAAATTGAGGAAGCGCCGATCTTAATTCTTTAGAGATCGAACTCATTTTCCCAAAATCAGTCTCACCTTTATTATAAAGCCAGTGCCATATTTGTTTAGCACGAAATTTATCTTTTGCTTCGATGAGATTATTTGCGATCAAAGACTCATATATCTCCGATTGACTTAGTCCAATTAAGTCTGATTTTGCATCTGTCATGATGTTTTATGAGCAGGCTTCGTCGATCGCCGCTAATGCTTTTGTAAATCCAATGAGTGAATATGTATCTGTTATTTTGGTCCCTCTACTTGAGATACTCTTCACTTTGACGCGTGCTCCGTTCTTCATATCTTTTATGAGCTTCTTATCATTTTCGCCGTCTGCCAGCCAGGCTCTTGATTCAACCGTGAAAAATTTGTAGTTGCTGTTATTGATGCTGACTTCAACCATGCTTTTAGGTTTAAAGGTGAACCCTGTATCTACACTGGCTTCATGAGAGGTCCCATCGTCTTGAAAATTTGTAATCATTAAAGCATGCTCACCACGATTTAGGCCTGAGGGATTGGTCGCAATTGGTTTTGAAATGATGTAACAAATTTTAGATGTACCATCTTTAAATTCTTTCGCTTGCCATGCTCCACTTTTACCAAAAGAGCCAAGATGCACAACATCGATAACTGCAAAAGCATTTATTGAACTCAGCAGTAATATTGATAGAATAAGTTTAAAATTAATAAATTTCATAGCCTGTAATTTATAACGAGATTCATAATTATGAAAGCAATTGTTTGTAAAGAATTCGGACCTCCAAGTTCATTGGTTTATGAGGATGTTGAAGTTCCTGAATTAAAGAAAAGTCAAATATTGGTGGATGTGCATGCAGCTGGAGTTAATTTTCCTGATACCTTAATTATACAAGATAAGTATCAAGTAAAACCACCTCTTCCTTTTTCACCAGGTGGTGAAATATCAGGAACCATCAGTGCAGTTGGTGAAAGCATCACAGATTGGAAAGTTGGTGATGAAGTTGTTGCCATGACAGGTTTTGGAGGCTTCAGAGAACAAGTGATCGTCGGTGCTGCCCAAATTTATAAAAAGCCAAGCAGCATGGATTTTACCACGGCATCATGCTTTACATTGACTTATGGCACATCACAGTATGCACTAAAAAATCGTGGCCAGCTCAAAGAAGGTGAAACGTTATTGGTTCTTGGAGCGGCTGGAGGTGTTGGTATATCAGCCGTTGAAATTGGTAAAGCTCTTGGCGCCAAAGTTGTAGCAGCTGCATCATCTGATGAAAAATTAGAAGTGTGTAAACAGTACGGTGCTGATGAAGTAATTAATTATGGTGGTTATGATTTAACAGACCGTGATCAAGTTAAACAATTTAGAAGTGAAATCTCTAAAGCAACAGGTGGTAAAGGACCAGACGTTATTTATGATCCTGTTGGAGCTGATTTTACTGAGCCTGCGTTAAGGAGTATTGCATGGAATGGACGTTTCTTAGTTATTGGTTGGGCTGCAGGCCATATACCTAAGATTCCCATGAATCTTTATTTGATCAAGGGATGTTCCGCTGTAGGTGTCTTCTGGGGCCAATTTACTGCTTTAGAGCCACAAAATCACTTGGATAATATGAACCAGCTGACGAGTTGGTATGAAGAGGGTAAATTAAAAGCTCCTGTTACAGAAGTTCTCCCACTTGAAAGAGGTCAAGAAGCTCTTGAAACAATTCTCGCACGCAAAGCTACAGGAAAGATTGCGCTAACAACTTCTTTTTATAAATCTTAGACGCTTTATTATTTTTTCTTATTCATTTCTTGAGCCATATCAAGATCAAGTTTAGTTACTCCACCCGAGTCGTGCGTAGTTAAGGTAACGACTACTGTATTGTATACATTAAACCATTCAGGATGATGATCTTTCTTCTCTGCGTATATGGCCATAGCTGTCATCCAACCAAAGGCCTGTATAAAATCTTTAAACTTAAATGTTTTAACAATCGCATTCTGTCCTTTGACCATTTTCCAGCCTGACAAGCGTTTTAATTTTTGAGTAACTTCAGTTTTTGTAAGTTTCTTAATCATGGTGATGGGTTTGGTATCTCCTTATGTACATTTCTGATATCATTTATAATCTCCTTATTTAAATCAAGGTGGATACTGTCTATGCAGGCTTTCAATTGTTCCATTGTCGTTGCACCAATTATAGTAGATGTGACAAAAGGTTGTATGTCACAAAATCTGATTGCTAGTTGAGAGGGATCAAGCTCATATTTTTTTGCAATTTCAACATACATCTCAATTGCTTTCATGGTCTTCTCATTTTTATATCTATACATGAGAGGACCATCGCCAAACAAAGCCATTCTAGAACCTTGTGGCATCTGTCCGTTCAAATATTTTCCAGATAATGTTCCTTGTGCCAATGGTGAATAAGCAAGCAACCCTACTTGTTCATGCGCAGCAACTTCAGAAAGACCTATTTCGAAACCTCTGTTCACTAAGTTATAGGCATTTTGAATAGAAGCTACGCGAGGAAGGCCTTTGGTCTCAGCATATTGAAGATATTTCATTGTACCCCACGGAGTTTCATTGGAGAGACCAATTTCCCTAACCTTTCCCTGTTTAACGAGCTCACCAAGTGCTTCAAGGGTTTCTTCAAGTGGGATGGAATCAGAGGTATCCATATGCTTGTATTCAAGTCGTCCTGAAAATGCTCCAAATGGTCGATCAGGCCAGTGAACTTGGTAGAGATCTATATAATCAGTTTGCAGTCTTTTAAGACTACCTTCAACAGCGTAAAAAATTTGCTCCTTAGTCAGCCTTGGGATCTCTTCATTCTCTCTTAGCCATGACATTCCCGATCGTCCAGCAACCTTTGTAGCAAGAATAACTTTATCTCTTTTGCCTCGCGCCTTAAACCACGAACCAATATATTCCTCCGTAAGGCCCTGCGTCTTGGCTTTAGTGGGTATGGCATAAATTTCTGCAGTATCAATAAAATTGACTTCATGGTCTAGGGAATAGTCTAATTGATCATGCGCGTCAGCTTCAGTATTTTGCTCCCCCCAAGTCATTGTACCGAGACAAATGGAGCTTACATCTATATTCGATCGTCCCAATTTTCTAAATTCCATTATTTTACTATCAACCCTAAATCTTCCATCTGCTTTGCAGTGTCTACAACAGCACCTTCAATACTTTCAAAATTAAAGTTAAGTATTTTTTTCGCATTTTCTGAATTTGTATATTTTGTTTTACCAACAAATCCTGCAATTACAGCCGCTTCCTTATTAAATAATCCCATCAATTTAATAATAAAATTCGGAACTTTTCTAGTTGGTGCTTTTGTAAAACCATTTTTTATCAACATCTCATTCATTTCAGTTAACCACATGTTTCGCTCTGCTAAGATAAATCTTTTGCCATTGGCTTCAGGATGTGTCATGGCAGCAATATGTGCCCTTGCTGTATCTTTGACAGACACAAATCCAAGATGAACTTGTGGTACAACAGAATAAGAACCATCAAGCATTCTTTGAATAAACATATTAGAAGATCCCATATCATCTGATAACGAAGGTCCTATAACAAGTGTAGGATTAATTGCAACAGCTTCAATTTTGTCTTCTTCACTAAGTCCTGAGAGATAATCCCACATAGCTCTTTCAGCTATAGCTTTACTTTTATTATATGCACCAATTTTTTGATTAGGATCTGTCCAATGACTCTCATCAAATACTTCTTTAACATGTCCGTAACCTACAGCTGAAAAAGATGAGGTCATGACAAACCTTTTAACTTTATTTTTAACCGCACTTTTTACTGCACGAAGCAGTCCATCCCTAGCAGGAATTATGATGTCATCTTCATGATCAGGAGCTTTTTCAGTAAGTGGTGACGCTATATGTAAGACATAATCACATCCTGCTGCAGCATCATCCCAACCAGCATCATTCATCAAGTCGAGTTCACATGTTTCAAATCTATTTTCTGAGTTAACAACTTTAGCAAGGGCGTTTCTAACTTCTGGCTCTCTTTTTTTAGACCTCATCGAGCCTCTTACATGATAGCCAGATTCAAGTAGCTGAGCGACGCAATGAAGGCCAATATAACCTGTGGTTCCTGTAACGAGTACTTTTTCCATTAAAGTAATTTCTCCCCTAACTACCTGGAATTATTTAATAAAATCTTAGTAAATAATTACTTGTATTGATTACCTTTATAATTATGTATTAAAATACAATTAATAATTATTACAAGAGGTTTTTAAATATGGACTATCAAACTAGAGCTCAATCAACACCAGCGATCGACGAAGGTCTTAGACAATACATGATGAGCGTTTATAACTATATGGCATCTGGTTTAGCCCTTACAGGTTTAGTAGCCTATATGTTATTTCAAGCAACTGCTGTGACTGGTCCTACAGGAGATATTGTTGGTCTTACCAGCTTAGGTGTTACTTTATATACTGGTCCTATGATGTGGGTTGTTGCCTTAGCGCCTCTTGGAATAGTTTTGTATATGTCATTTGGTATTAGAAACATGTCAGCCTCACGTGCACAAACTATGTTTTGGATATTTGCATTTCTTATGGGATTATCTCTTTCTACTATCTTCTTAACGTATACAGGTGCTAGTATTGCCCGTGTGTTCTTTATCACTGCAAGTACTTTTGGTGCTATGAGTATATATGGTTACACGACCAAAAGAGATCTTACTGGATTTGGTTCTTTTCTGTTCATGGGACTTATAGGAATTATAATCGCTTCAATTGTAAATATATTTATGCAATCACCAGCTCTTTATTATGGAATTTCGATTCTTGGAGTTTTAATATTTGTTGGCCTCACTGCGTACGATACTCAAAAAATTAAGAATATGTATATGGCCTATGATAGCGCTGAAGTTGCAGCAAAAAAAGCAATTATGGGTGCATTGACTCTATACTTAGACTTTATAAATTTATTTATTATGTTGCTCAGGCTTTTTGGTCAAAGAAGGTAAGTATTAAACAATCCTCTTTAAAGAAAAATCTAAGAAGTTTATAATTCCCATTAGTTCGTTAGAGTCTTTTAATTTTTTGTTGTTTGCATTCAAAAGAAGATATTTTTTTTGTTTCTTCAAGGACTTCTTACTTTTGATAATTTGTAAAAAAGCTTTTTCGAACGTACTTCGATAAATTGAAAAGACAGCTGTGTTTTCGTTATGGTCAATTGCATAATCTCTCCAAATTCCATTACTTACGTTTTTCCCATAAATAGATAAAATCATATTGAGCTCTACTTTACTAAAACTAGTTATCCGAGTTTTTTGAACTAACTTTTCATCTCTCGGTTGTGTGTTTAAATAGTGAATGGCCATATTATCTTATTTTAACGCGAAAATTATACAAAAACAGCTAATTTTAGGGAAATTTTTCATAATAACTTAGCCATAATTACTTGCATTTATCTAAAAAATTACAATATTACCCATAACATTTTTAGAATATGCCAAAATCGGAAAAATTAGAATTTCAAACTGAAGTCAGTCAATTGCTTAAATTGATGATTAATTCCGTGTATTCTGAAAAAGAAGTTTTCATTCGAGAGCTTGTATCTAATGCATCTGACGCTTGTGATAAGCTCAGGTACTTATCTAATACAAAAGAAAAATTACTTAAGGATGACCCTAATTTTTCAGTAAGTATTAATATAGATAAAAAATCAAATTTGATTTCAATCTCCGATAATGGAGTTGGAATGAATAAAAAAGATTTAATATCAAATCTTGGAACAATTGCTAGATCTGGAACAGCTCACTTCTTAAAAGAACTATCAGAGTCTAAAACAAAGGATCTTTCACTAATTGGTCAATTTGGAGTTGGATTTTATTCAGCGTTTATGGTTGCATCTCAAACAAAAGTTATAACAAGAAAAGCTGGTGAAAATAAAGTCTGGATTTGGGTTTCAGATGGTGAGAGTAATTTTACAATTGAAGAGAACGAAGATCTTGATCTTTTGCCATCTAATAGGGGAACTACTATTGAATTAACTCTAACAAAAGAAGCGAAGGAGTATTTAGAAAAGTCAAGGGTCGAAAGTATTATACGTAAATATTCAGATCACATAAGTATTCCAATTTTCATAACAGATGGTTCAGAAAAAAAAGATGAGAAACCTGTGTCAGTTAATTCAGCTTCTGCAATATGGACACGTTCTAAAAATAAAATTACAACAGAGCAATATAAAGAATTTTATAATCATGTAGGGCAAATGTTTGATGATCCGTGGATGACTTCACATTATAAGGCTGAGGGAAAAATTGAATATACGGTACTTAATTTTATACCTTCATCAAAACCTTTTGATTTATATGAACCGGCAAGAGAAAATAGATTAAAATTATATGTCAAAAGAGTATTCATTACTGATAATTGTCCTGAGTTAGTCCCCCCATACTTAAGGTTTATAAGAGGTGTAATTGACTCCGAAGATCTTCCATTAAATATAAGTCGTGAAATGCTTCAAAATAATCCTGTGGTTACAAAAATAAGATCATCTCTTGTCAAAAGAACCTTATCTGACTTTAAAAAGAAACTTTCAAAAGATAGAAAATCTTACGAATCATTTTGGTCAAATTTTGGCCCAGTGTTAAAAGAAGGAATTTATGAGGATTTTGAAAAGAAAGAATCTTTATTAGAAATTTCTCTTTTTAAAAACTCTAAATCTAACGAATTAATTTCACTCGATGAGTATGTTGAAGGAATGGAAAAAAAACAAAAAGATATTTACTTCATGACTGGAGATAGCTACGAAAATATACTTAATAACCCAAGTTTAGAGGGATATAAATCCAGGGGTATTAATGTATTGATATTAGATGATCCAGTAGATAGTTTTTGGACATCATCCACTCCTCTCTATAAAGAGAAATCTTTTAAGTCAGTAACAAAAGGTCTTGATGATTTAGACTCATTTGATAGCAAAAAAGAAAAAGATAACAAAAAAGAAGACAAATCCATTGATCCATTAATTGTTTTATTAAAGGAACAACTTAAAGATAAAGTTAAAGATGTAAGAATTTCATCAAGACTAACCGATAGTGCTGTATGTCTGGTAGGAGATGATAATGCTATGGACCCTCAGCTAGAAAAGATACTTCAGCAGCATAATCAACTAAATCATGAATTATCATTAAAAATATTAGAAATAAATTCAGATCATAAATTGATTAAAAAATTATCAAAAATGTGCACTAAAAAAGATGAGATTATTAAAATTAATAAAATAGCAACAATGTTGTATGAACAATCCAAAATTTTAGATGGTGAAAAGCCAACAGATCCTGCATTATTCTCAAAAAGCTTGATTGATACAATATATGCATCACTGAATTAAATTAAATATTTACTTATGAAATTAAGACTCTTTATTTAGAAAAATTTTGTTTATATTATTTATATTAATGAGGAATACAATTATGAAAAAATTAATTACTATAACTTCAATTTTTATCTTTGCTTTAACTTCTTATGCAATTTCAACTGAATTCAATGAAAATTCTATATATTCAGGAACAGTGGAAAGAGCATATAACCAAGTTGATATACCATTACTACCCGGCAATTGGAAAATATTTGATCTTGAAAAATCAGGTAGTGTTCCCTCTGGTAATTTCTATGTTTACGCTACACTAGTTCCTGAAAGTTTTGGACCAAACGATAATGCTTTTTACGTTGATAGCATAAATTATGCAGTATTAGGTGCTAATTCTGAAGAAACAGATTATAGAAAAACTTTCTATGGTTGTGATGCGGGTCTTTATACTGCAAGCACTACAAAAACTAATAAGATTAACTACAGAGGCTTAGGTAACTTTGAGGAAACATGTTCAGCATTCACTGAGTTCACACAAGGTGGTACAAATACTATTCATCAATTCTATTTTACAGATTGTAATGAAATATGTATTGAAGTAAATTTCGCTCTCTTTAAAGAAAATTATAACAACCTGACAGAAGCAAATTTTGAAGAGTTCTCGGTTCGCATGTTTGATACGATTAGATCAACTTTAGCTGGAAATGCAGCATCTTTGGATTTCTTAGGGGACTATAGGTGAAAATATTCTAAAATTTAAGCGTTTACTAAATTTTTGAATACAAATTGAAGTATTCCTCCAGTTTCTAGATATTCAATCTCAGTAATGGTATTGACTAATAACCTAATCTTAATTTTTTTAGTTTTCCTGTTACTATATTTGATTGACGCTTCATATAAACCCTGAGGCTTCAAATTCTGATAAATATTTAATATGTTTACACTTTCAGATCCTAATAATTTTAACGACTTTCTATTAACTCCACCTTCAAATTTGAAAGGTAAGACTCCCATTCCAACTAAATTTGATCTATGAATTCTCTCATACGACTCTGCAATAACTGCCCTAACACCTAATAATTTTGTACCTTTTGCTGCCCAGTCCCTTGACGATCCCATCCCATAATCTTTTCCTGCAATGATGATCAAAGGTGTTTTGGCTTTTTGATATTTAATTGAAGCTTCATAAATAGACATTTGTTTTTTTGAAGGATAGTGAATTGTATAACCTCCTTCGACATTATTTAGCATTTCATTTTTAATTCTTATATTAGCAAATGTACCTCTCATCATAACTTGATGATTTCCTCTTCTAGCGCCGAAAGAATTAAAATCGTTTTTATTAACATTTTTATCTTTTAAATAGTCACCTGCTGGCCCATCATCTTTTATCGCTCCAGCAGGACTAATATGATCAGTAGTTACTGAGTCTCCAAAAATACCAAGAATATATGCTTTCTTAATATCACTTATATTATTTTGATTTAATTTTAGATCTTTAAAGAAAGGTGGGTGTTGAACATATGTTGAATTTTTATTCCATTTATAAGTCAAACCTGCAGGAGCCTTAACTGCATTCCACTTTTTATCTCCTTTAAATACATTTTTATATCTTTGTTTATAGAGTTGGGAAGTAATAGTTTTATTTATTATTTTTTGTATCTCTTTATTACTTGGCCAAATATCTTTTAAGTATATATTTTGACCTTTAGTGCTAATACCAATTGGATCTTTATTTAAATTTATTTTTGTTGAACCAGCAAGCGCATAGGCGACAACTAGAGGCGGAGACGCTAAATAATTTGCTTTAACAAACGGGTTTATCCTTCCCTCAAAATTTCTATTTCCAGATAACACACCACTTACTATGAGATTATTTTTACTTATGGTATCTGATATATTTTTATCAAGAGGTCCGGAATTTCCAATACAAGTTGTGCATCCAAAGCCAACTAGATGAAATCCTAAATGATCTAAATATTTTTGTAACCCTGATTTTGTTAAATAGTCAGTTACTATTTTTGAGCCAGGTGCAAGTGAAGTCTTGACCCAGGGTTTTGTTTTTAAGCCTAACCCAGCAGCCTTTTTTGCAAGCAAGCCTGCCCCTACCATCACACTTGGGTTAGATGTATTGGTGCAGCTTGTTATTGCAGCTATAGCCACATGACCATGGTCTATTTTAAATTTTGCACCTTTAACTTTAGATGAATTAATAAGTTTTTTTTGTGAGAACTCTGTTTTGAGTGATTTCAAGAATTCATCTGAAACTTTTGATAGAACTATTTTATCTTGAGGTCTCTTAGGTCCAGCAAGACTTGGTAATATATGTGACAAGTTTAATTGCATTTTATCAGTATAAACCCTGTCATTTTTTTTATAATCTTCCCATAGCCCTTGAAGTTTTGCGTATTTTTTCACAAGCTGAATACCATTTTCATCTCTACCACTTACTTTTAAGAATTTGATTGTTTCTTCATCAATTGGAAAAAAACCACATGTTGCTCCATACTCAGGAGCCATATTTGAAATTGTAGCTCTGTCAGGTATAGATAATTCTTTAAGTCCCTCGCCAAAGAATTCTACAAACTTACCAACTACCCCTTTTTTTCTTAGTTGTTCTGTAATTGTAAGAACTAAATCTGTAGCAGTTATACCTTCTTTAATTTTGCCTTTAATTTCAAAACCGATTACTTCAGGAACAACCATTGAAATTGGTTGACCAAGCATTGCAGCCTCAGCTTCAATACCACCAACTCCCCAACCAAGTACTGATAAGCCATTGATCATTGTAGTATGACTATCGGTTCCTACTACTGTATCAGGATATGCTAGATCTACTTGCTTATTATTAATTAAGGTACTTGAAGACCATATTGTTTTAGCAAGATACTCTAAGTTTACTTGATGACATATCCCTGTTCCTGGTGGAACAACACGGAAATTATCAAATGATTTTTGTCCCCATCTGAGAAACTCGTATCGTTCAATATTTCTTTTATATTCAAGATCGACATTTGTTTTATGTGCAGAAGCTGAGCCAAATTTGTCAACCATGACTGAGTGATCAATAACAAGATCGACGGGGGATAAAGGATTAATCTTTTTGGGATCACCTTTTTTATCTTTTATTGCAGAACGCATCGAAGCAAGATCAACCACCGCGGGTACCCCAGTAAAATCCTGCATAAGAACTCTAGCTGGTCTAAAATTAATTTCTTTTGCTATCTTTTTTTGTTTTTTCCACTTTTGAAACTCTAGTATATCGCTTTTCAAGACAGTTTTGTCATCTTCGTGTCTGATAAGATTCTCAAGAAGCACCATAATTGAGTAAGGCAAAGACGATACATTCTTCAATCCATTTTTTTCAGCACGTTTAAGACTATAATATGTATAGGTCTTTTTGCCGATTTTTAGTGTTTTTTTTGTTTTAAAGCTATCGTACATAGAGGGTTTACTGGATGTATTAATAAGACTAATTTGAACAGCTATCAATAGAAAGTTTAATATGAATGAACTAAAAATTGAGGACTTAACTTGTTATAGAGGTGATAAGTTAGTCCTAAAAGATCTAAATATGAAGCTTAAATCTGGCGATTCACTTGTAATCAGAGGAAGTAATGGGTCAGGCAAAACCACTCTTTTGCGGGTGCTATCAAATTTCATAAAATCGTATAATGGAAAAATACTCTTTAATGATCACAATGTACTTGACGATGCTAATTACAGAAACTGTTTCAATTTTGTAGGTCAAAAGAATTCCCTAAAAGACAATCTATCAGTCAAAAATAATTTAAAACTATGGGAAATTATTTATAAAAAAAATATTTTTTATTCCAAACTTTTAGAAGATTTTAATATATCACATCTTATGGAAAGAGATGTTGCTTCTTTAAGTGACGGACAAAAAAAGTGTATATCACTACTTAGGCTTAATTTAACAGAAAGTAAGATATGGTATTTAGATGAACCTTTTGTTTTTCTTGATGAAGAAAATAGTCAATTATTAATTCAAAAAATTAGAAATTTTAATAATAAAAATGGGATTGTGATTATTACTTCTAATATCAATTTACATAATACATTTACAAATGAAATTAAAATTTAAATAATAGCTATGCTTACATTACTTAAGAGAGATTTATATTTAGCATTATACTCAAGCTCAAGTTTTTTTTATACTTCCTCCTTTTTTGCTCTAATCTTAATTATATTACCATTCCTTTTTGGCATAAACGATGTTCAACTTCAGGTTTTGTTTAAAGGTATAATTTGGATAGGATTATCATTATCAATTCTATTAACAATGGAAAGAATATTTAATGCTGATTATGAAGATGGAAATTTAGATATTATTCTTCAACAAAATCCATCAATTGAAATAGTAATTATTAGTAAATATATCAGTCATTGGATAGTTTACTGCCTGCCATTATTTATAGTGCTTCCGATGTTAAGTTTTTTATTTGATATAAGTTTTGATAATATTTTTCTAATTTTTCTTAATCTTTTTTTCGGATCCTTTGGCATGGTTTTTATAGTAACGTTTGTCAGTGCTTTAACTCTTGGTGCTAAAAGAACAATATTTCTAAAAGCAATAATTGTAATACCACTATTTATTCCTTTTCTGATATTTGGCACAAACCTTGAATCATGGCCTATTTTGCTAGCTCTTTCTATGATGTCTTTTGTTCTTTCAATGTATGTTTCAGCATATGGTCTGCGTCTATATGTGGAATAGAAATAATTATGAATAAATATATATCTTTAGATAATGAATTTAAGATTAACAAATAAACAAATCAATATAATTGAAAAAGCAAATCCATTTCTCATCGTATCTACGATAGTTGCTTTTACTTTTGGGCTATATTTTTCGTTATTACAATCTCCACCTGATTATATTCAAGGTGACTCAATGAGGATTATGTACATACATGTGCCGTCTGCTTGGTTTGCTTTAATGGCATACACTATACTTGCTGGTTCTTCAGTTCTTTGGTTTATTACTAGAAATCCAATCTTTAGTATAATTGCAAGATCGATTGCACAGATAGGAATGATATTCACATTAATTTCACTTGTGACTGGAAGCATATGGGGAAAACCTACTTGGGGTGTATGGTGGGTATGGGATGCAAGATTAACATCAATGTTATTATTATTCTTTTTGTATTTAGCATATATTTTTTTATGGCAGTCCGTTACCAATAAAGATCTTGCTTCTAAAATATCTGCAGCTTTAGCAATTGTTGGTTTTGTGAATATTCCAATTATAAAATTTTCTGTTGATTGGTGGAATACATTGCATCAACCTGCTACAATTTCAAAGCTTTCTTCACCAAGTATTGATATATCAATGATGGTACCCCTTTTTATAATGACGCTTGCAACTTTTCTTTTTTTGGTAACAGTTTTTTTTATCAGACTTAGGATTGAAATATTAGATAATAAGATATTGAGGATAAGAGAAGTAAAATGAATGAACTTATAAGTATGGGAGGATATGCACCTTTTATTTGGTCTGCTTATGGATTCTTTTTTATTACTATAATAATACTATTTATCACAAACTTCCTGAGATTAAAAAAAAAAGAAGAAGTATTAAATAAAATAAATAATAATCGTGACTGATACAGTAAAAAAAAGGCTAATTAAATTCCTAGTAAGTTTAATTATTTTTGGAATAGCTATTTTAATAATAGTTTACAATTTAAGAGATAATATTG
Source organism: uncultured Pelagibacteraceae bacterium (assembly GCA_902584215.1). Lineage (GTDB taxonomy): Bacteria > Pseudomonadota > Alphaproteobacteria > Pelagibacterales > AG-422-B15 > CACNXQ01. The sequence continues at coordinate 4,885 of CACHYW010000008.1, read as the reverse complement.
TTTATTTCTATAGCCCGTCAGAAATTATAGAAAATAATCAGACAGGCAGTCAAATTGTCAGACTCGGTGGATTAGTTGAATCTGAGTCAGTTATGAGTGATGGAGACAGTATTTTTCACTTTAAAATAACTGACGGCCAAAAGCAAATAAGTGTCAAATATCAAGGAATACTGCCCAATTTATTTGCTGAGGAAAAAGGAGTTGTTGTAGAAGGCATATATATGAACGACGGACGGTTTATTGCTAATAAAGTTTTGGCCAAGCATGATGAAAACTATATGCCACCTGAAGTTATAAAATCCTTAAAAGAAACTGGTAAGTGGCAGGAATAATGAGTTTAGCTCTAAATTATATTGCGAATTCATTATTAATTTTATGTTTAATAACTTCAATAATCCAATCAAGATTTTTATTTAAAATTCAGGATTATAATTTATTTAGTATATCTCAAATTTCAGCAATACAGTTTCTGTCAATTTTAGTTTCTTTTTTTATATTAATATTTTTATTCATAACTTCTGATTTTAATTTTGATCTAGTCTATTTTCACTCTCATTCTGAGAAACCCCTTATCTATAAATTATCTGGTGTATGGGGAAATCATGAAGGGAGCATGTTACTCTGGATACTGATATTGGTTTTGTTTAATTTTTTATTTTCTATTTCAAAATCAAGCTCCAAGGAGTTTAAAGAAATAACTGTAGCAGTTCAAAGTTTAATGATATTTGGCTTTGTATTATTTTTATTACTTCTTTCTAATCCTTTTAACATAAATAATGAAAATTTTAATGATGGGTTAGGACTTAATCCAATTCTACAAGATCCATTATTAGCAATTCATCCACCAATTTTGTATATAGGTTATGTTGGATTTTCACTTATTTTTAGCTTATCTATTACTGGTCTCCTGACTAGTGAAGTCGATAAGAAATGGGCTACCATTGCAAAGCCATGGGTGTTTGCTGCATGGTCTTTTTTAACAGCTGGTATCGCTCTTGGATCATATTGGGCCTACTATGAATTAGGATGGGGTGGATACTGGTTTTGGGATCCCGTCGAAAATGCTTCACTTATGCCCTGGCTTTCTGCAACAGCCTTAATACATTGTGTTGTTGTTTTGCAGAGAAGAAATACGATGCAGTCCTGGACAATGGTTCTTGCAATTCTAACATTTTCACTAAGTTTAGCAGGAACCTTCCTAGTTAGGTCAGGAGTTTTAAATTCAGTCCATACATTTGCTTCTGACCCCGGTAGAGGGTTGTTCATTTTAATGTTTTTGTTTATTATCTTAAGCTCTTCATTTTTATTATTCGCTTTAAAATCAGAAAAGATTAATAAGCCTTCTTCACATAATATTTACAGCAGAAATACAGGAATAATTGTAAATAATTGGCTTCTTATATCAATTTTGAGTGTGGTTTTTCTTGGAACTATGTATCCTTTAGCAACAGATCTTATTTATAATCAAAGCCTAACTGTAGGCCCTCAATATTATGCAATAAGTATAACGCCTATTATTATCCTTTTTTTATTCTTCATGATTCTTTCTCCACAATTGAGCTGGGGAGAAAGCAAACTTTTAAAAATTTTAAATGAGATGAGATACATTTTGATTTCTTGCTTAACAATTACTTTCTTAACAAGTTTATACTATGACCTATTTAACCTTACAGAAATATTAATCATTTTTTTAAGCTTAATTTTAATTATTTCTTCACTGTCTTCGGGTCTTAATTTTAAAAGCACTAAGGTTATTGTGAAGTCGAATTTTGGACAAAGTATAGCTCATGCCGGTTTTGGAATTTTTATGTTAGCAGTAGTTAGCAATGCTGTTTATTCGCAAGAAAAGATTTATGATGCAAAGATTGGTAGCAAGCTTCAATTAGATGAATATATTTTTGATTTTAAGAATATTGAACAAGAAGAAAAAGATAATTTCAATTCAATAAAAGCTTATTTATCACTGTCTAAAAATGGAAGAGATTTAGGTGAATTTTCTCCCGAGATCCGTTTTTACTCTGATCCTCCAACAATAACTTCTGAAACAAGTATCATTCACCAATTTTTCTCAGATGTTTACGTAGTAATGAATGTTCCTCAAAATCAAGAATCGATTAGTCTTAGACTGCATATCAAGCCATTTATGAATATTCTTTGGTTAGGCGTTATCATGATTATTTTAGGTGGAATTATAACTGCAATCTTGAATAGAAAAAAATATGAAGAAAATGCGATTAATTAAGTTTTTGCCACTTATCATCATAGTTCTGCTATGTATATTTTTCTTTTTCTCACTTAATAACGATACTACAAAACTATCATCACCATTAGTTGGTAAAGATGTGCCTAAATTTTCAGTTGATCGTTTATTTAATAGTGGAAAAATGACAAATAAAGATTTGATTAGTGATAGACCTGTCATATTAAATATTTGGTCGTCGTGGTGTATTCCCTGCCGAGCCGAACATGATGTGCTGATGGTTTTGTCAGAGCTATACGATGTAGATATATATGGCTTAAATTACAAAGATAATGAGACGGAAGCTAAAAATTTTATTGAGGGATTAGGCAATCCCTTTGAAAAAATTGGCGTTGATACTTCTGGCAGATCGGCGATTAATCTAGGCGTATATGGTGTTCCAGAGACTTTTATTATTCAGAACGGCATTATTATTTATAAACATATTGGCCCAATACATATGAACCAATTAGATGAGAAAATTTTACCGTTGATAAAGGATTTATAATTAATGAAATTAAGCTTTGTTCCTATTTTAGTATGTACTTGTATATTGTTGTGTTTCTCTGCATTTGCTGAAGAGACTCGCGCAATCAATTTATTTAAAGAAGTAAGATGTTTAGTATGTCAGGGTCAAACTATTCATGAGTCAAACGCCGAAATAGCAGAGGATTTAAAGACACTCATTCGTGAAAAAATTGTTGAGGGAAAGACAGATAAAGAAATAAAAGGTTTCTTAGTTGAAAAATACGGAGATTGGATTCTGATGACCCCGCCGGTTAAGGAACTTACCTATGTTCTTTGGTTTGCCCCAATTATTTTCATGGCTATTGGTTTCATTGTTATTTTTCGAAGAAAAAAAGAAAAGGCCTAAATTTTGTCACTTTGTAGATATTTTTTGAACAATTAAATGATTTTAATATAATATAAAAACAAAGGAGTATTTCTTATGAAGTTAAAAATTTACAGTGTGCTACTATTTTTCGTTCTAAGCTTAAATTTTAATATAGCAACTGCTGGCGGCATTGAAGATGATGACTCTGCAGAAGAATCTAAAGATTATGAAAATGTTGAATTGACTACCAGAGAAGACATTTCTGAATTTCAAGAATTGCAGGAGCCATTGTATGAAAAGTTAGAGGAAATCATAGCTGATGGATGTGATGGCGAAGCAAATGTTGTTAAATGGTCTCAAGGATGTGTTACTTGGTCAGGTGGATATATAGAAGAAGGTGAAGTAGCTGATACTTATGTAAGGACTGGGTCATAACCAGTGCTTAAGCAAAGCTTTTTTATTATACTCATCACTTTTGCACTTGGAAACTTCTCTTTTGCAGATCAAAAGGATAAGTGGTCAATATCAATTGGCCAGTTTGATATTAATGATACAATAGATTCTTCTGAATTAAGATTAGAATTATTATACGGAAATAATTTTTATGAAAATAGTTATGGTTTAAAACCATTCATTGGAGCCATGTTGAATGGTGATAGTGGAAAATACGCTTATACTGGTTTGAGGAAAGACTTTATAGTTTCAAAAAAATGGAATTTTACTCCAAGCTTTGCTTTAGGATATTATGATAGAGGAGACAGTAAAGATTTAGGATATAATCTAGAGTTTAGAAGCCAGATAGAATTTTCTTATGCAATGGGCGAAAATAGGATTGGTTTCAACTTAAATCATATTTCAAATGCGAGCTTAGGAGATACTAACCCAGGAACCGAGAGTGCAACAGTTTCACTCATTAGATCATTTTAGTTATTTACTAAGATTTTAGAAAATTTATCTGGATCGAATGACTCAATATCATTAATGCTTTCGCCTGAGCCGATTGCTAATACTGGTATATCAGTAGAGTTTGATAATGATACAATTGTTCCTCCCGCAGCATTCGAATCAAACTTCGTTAAAATAACCCCAGTAATTGGAGTATATTTATTGAACTCCTCAATCTGTTTAAGTGCATTTTGACCAGTAGTTGCATCTATAACAATAATGGATTCATGAGGAAAACTATCGTCATGTTTTTTTAAAACTCGATCAATTTTTCCTAGTTGATCCATCAAATCTTGTTTGTTCTGTAGTCTGCCAGCTGTATCAATAATAATAACATCATTACCATTTCGTTTTGCATGTTCTATTGATTTAAAGACTATACTTGCTGGATCAGATCCATCAACATCTTTAATTATGTCAGTCCCAATTCTACTAGACCATTCACTTAATTGCTCCGTTGCCGCTGCTCTAAATGTATCTGCTGCAACCATTAAGACATTCTTATTATTTTCCTTAAATTGATTTGCTAATTTTGCAATCGTTGTAGTTTTGCCAGATCCATTCACACCAGTCATTAAAATAACATAGGGACTTTTGTTTATTGAGTAATCAATATTTTTTTTATTTTTAGATAAAATATTTTTTATTATTTTCTCTAATGAGGATTGTATTTTTTCTATAGAAGGGTTCTCTATAAATTTTTCATTTTTAAGTATACCAATAATATATGCAGATGTTTCCAAATCGATATCGGACATGATTAAAAGATCCTCGAATTTTTCAAGTGAGGCATCATCTATCCTGTGGCTTGAAAAAATTTTACTTATCTGGGTTTTAAAATTATTAAACAACTATATTTCCAGTTA
>CACHYW010000007.1 GCA_902584215.1 uncultured Pelagibacteraceae bacterium | reverse complement strand
TTAGAGTCTGCCGTTTTTGGATTACAACATTCTGATTTTGGTGAGGCAGTTGTTGCAGCTGTTATAGTAAATGATGATAAAAACGATGAAAATCAAATTATTGAATTTATAAAGGATAAAATTGCTAAATATAAGCAACCAAAAAAAATTATTTTCATGGATAACTTGCCAAGGAATTCAATGGGCAAAGTTCAAAAAAATTTATTACGGAAAAATAATCAGAACTTATTTAAGGGTTAGCCCTTATCCAATTATTTATTTCTTCAACAAATAGTTCGTCTTGAGGAGAGTTAAGAATTCCAATTATGTCATGATAGTTGAAACCTCCTAAATTAGTATTATTATTAATTATTTTCTTAGGTCCGTTCCATTCTTTAAATATCTTTTTAACTCCTTCAGCTTTTACAACCTTATCTTTTTCTTCGTAAAAGACCAAAAGCGGCAGATTTGTTTTTGGAAATTTAAGATTTCTTCCAGAATAAGCAGCTTTCCAAAGTTGTTTTGGAAGCGTTCTGTGAAATTCATTAACCCAAAAAGGATCCCACTCTTTATTAGACAAACTAAAATAACCAGGAAAATTGAATTTATAATTACTTTTAAAAAATAATCCTGTGGCTGCTATGAAATACGGAAGCGATAGTTTTGGGGTCCAAGGTGCAATGAGCACTAAATGACTAACTTTTTCCAACATTTTCTGGTCCTTCGCTGCCATTAATGCGAACGAACCCCCAGCTGAGAAACCCATCAATATTACTTTTTCGCCTATTTTATTGCCTACTGAAAGGGCTTCAGCAGCATCTTCGAGGAAATCTTCAGCCTTTACATTTTTTGTAGAGTCAAATCCTGATCCATGTCCGGCTAGTCTTGATATAAATAAATTAGCCTTCAATTTTTTTGCAACTTTTACTAAGACATCTTCCTGCTGGTACCCTGTAGCAAAACTTCCATGAAGATAAACAATTGAATATTCAGTTTTAATATTTGCATCGTCATTCCATATTATTTTTTTCTTTGCTTTTGCATTAGTATTCTTAAAGTTTAATTCTCTTTCAGCAATGTATCTTTCTACGTCTTTACCTATATTAATTTCAGGGAAACTTACTTTTATTGTATTGAATAAATAGGGCAAAGTTACTCCAACAATGAAGAGAAGGGGGATTATTAAAATAATAGATGCTATAACTAAGATTCTATAAATCTTAAATCTGGTCGCTCTAGACATTTATGCTTGTATATGAGCAAATTTTATTTCCATCTGGATCTCTTACATAAGCATAATAAACGTAACTATCATGTGGTCGAAATCCAGGATTTCCCTCATTTGCTGCTCCAAGACCAAGAGCAATTTGGTGAAATTTTTCTACTTGCTCTTTTGTTTTGGCAAGAAAAGATATTTGTGTGCCATTTCCAAATGTAACAGGTTCTCCATTAGCAGGTTTGGTAATATAGAATTCTACATCTGCATTTCCTTTATGAGCGTAACCAATACAAACTTCATCTTCATACATTGAACTCATTCCTAAGACAGCTAAAACTTCATCATAGAAGGCTCTGGAAGTATTTAAATTACTTGACCCAACCATAACGTACCCTTTCATATAAAATCCTTTCTATGAATATTTTTTTGAGGTTACTTCTTCAAGCATGAGTATCATTTTAGTTTTATACTCTTCATCAGTAGCTGAGTCAGTTTCTAAAACAGAAAAAAAACCTGCCACAACATTAGTTTCTAAATTAATCATCAAAAACTGTCCACCATACCCAGAATGCCCAATCCAATCATTCGATTTCATTGTTTGATTTGAATAATAAACATATTTTCCATCTTTTAAGTGCATATATTTTGGACCTTTATTAGATACAGTTTCATTAATAAATTTCTCCGAGCCGACAATTCTATCTCTTATTCCTCTGCCTCTTCTTGAGAACAAGAGGCCCATACGCAAAAAATCTCGTGTCATAAGGCAACCTCCACCGGATAACCACGGCATTCCACCTCTATCAGTTGCCATATACAAGCCATCTTCAAAACCCATGGCTTCAACAGAAGAAAGAAGCCAGTCATGCAATTTCCGATCACTTATTTTTTCGATTAATAGCGCAATAACATCACTGTTTGCTGACTTATAATATGCATTTTCTGTATTATTTGTCACGGAACCACTCACATCTGTTTCAATTTGATTAAGAAAATCTTCTTGTAAGACTTCATTTGCACCTTCACCTGGTATTCGCCAGCCACCCACAGTTTCGTGCATAAATGATGTTGAATAAGGATCAGTATAATCTTCGGTGAAAGCATTAACTGTATTCATGTTTAAGACATTTTGAACAGTTGCCTCGGCGTAACCGCTTCCAATATTGGGCAAATAATATGAAATAGGTTTTTCTAATTGCAATTTGCCTTTTTCTAAAAGCTCACCAACAAATAAATTAAGAAACATTTTTGAGATTGACATGATTGTTTGTAGCTGCAAAGAAGAAAAATCCTCTGCGTATTTCTCATAAAATATTTCTTGTTCTTTTCCTACAATTAGAGAGCAAAATGATTTATAACCAGTCATTTCCCTTACTGATGGTATTTCTTCAATCTCATTTTTGGGATTTTCATTTAGTGGCAAAACATAATCTGACCTTAATAAAATTCCGTATCTATTAATTTTGTGAAGATTTCTATACCCTGTCCTCCTATACTCAGGCAGATTCCATTTAGCTTTATTATCACGCAAAGTAACAAGAGTTGGGTTCGGGATATCAGTTAGCTTGTAATTCATTTATAATATTAGGTTGTATTTTTGAACGATTAAAAATTTCTTCGTAGTATTTGCCGATATGAATTACTTTCTCATCCGATTTATTTTTACCAATTAATTGCATTCCCATTGGAAGTCCCTTTTCATTAAAGCCAACGGGGACTGAAATGGTAGGCAGTTGGAACATACTCGCAAATACTGTGACTTCCATCCATCGATGATATGTGTCCATTTGAGTTTCTTGGATATTTTTTGGGAAATCTATTTCTTTATCAAATGGAAATAGTTGGGCAGAAGGCAAGGCGAGAAAGTCGTATTTATCAAATACTCTGTCAACATAAGAACGATCCTTTAAATAATGATCTATAGCATTGGTAATATCAGCTTCTTTTATTTTTTCTCCTTGTTCATATTCCCATCTAACAGGAAAGCCTAACTCTTCAAAATTTTGAATACGCATAGAAGACAGATCATCAAATGTTATTTTTGATCTAAGATTACACCATACTTCCCATAATTTATCAGGATCTATATTTATATTGCATTGCTCTATTGATATTTTCTTTTCTGCAGAAGCGAATTCATTTAATGCAATCTCACATAATTCTATAATCCCTTTTTCAAAAGTATAATTTTCAACCAAGTTGCTCAACCAGCCAATTTTTATATTGCCATTTAAATGTGTTTCAATTGATCGAAACGAGCCTTCAAAGCTGTAGGAATAATGATCCTCATCATCTATACCTGATACTGAATCCAAAAAAATACTTAAGTCTTCCGGAGTTCGAGCAATGCCGCCGGGGGTTGTTAATACAGGATATTTACTTTCTCCTCTTTTATCGGGAATAAGCCCAGGACTTGGTCTAAAACCATATAAATTTGTATAAGCTGCAGGGTTTCTGCAAGACCCCATCATATCAGTCCCATCAGAAAATGGGATAAGGCAACTGGCTACAGCAGCCGATGCTCCCCCGCTGGAGCCGCCTGGTGATAGACTAAGGTTATATGGATTAGAAGTTGATTTAAATAACTTATTCTTTGTATGTGATCCTATTGCTAACTCTGCCATATTTGATTTCCCAATAATAGTGGCACCCTGTTGCTTTAGATTTTTTATAATTAATGAGTCAGTCTCTGGAAATTCATTTTGATACTCAGGTATTCCATAAGTAGTTGGCAGCTCTTTGACATCAAACAATTCTTTAGTAGCAAATGGAAGCCCAAATAAAATTTGTTTAATTTTAATATCTTTTTTTAAGGAATCTTGTTCTTGAGCTTTTTTTATAATCCAATCTCGATCCCTTAATGATACAATGGCGTTGAGTTGGGGATTAAGTTTGTCAATATTTGATAAGTATTCTTGAAAAAGCTCCTCTATTTTTATTTCTTTATTATGAATTAAATCAATCTGCTCCTGTAAAGATAATCGAGTAATCATTTTTGAGGATTTTTATCGAGCTCCAAAAATGCTTGTCTTAACAAGTTCTCTTACATCATCCAATGTAGCTGCTCTCGGATTTGTCCCGAAAGCTGTATCTATCATTGACTTTTCAGATATTCTCTCGATGCTATCTTCTGGAACACCAATTTCATTTAAGCTTCTTGGGATTTTAATCCTATCAAGTATTTTTTCCATATTCTCAATGAACTGACCTGATGAATGGTCAGTATATTGCATAGCCTGTGACATTCTTATTACTTTCTCCTCCATATCAGGAAGATTAAATCTAAGAACCGCAGGTAAAATAATTGCGTTAGTTAATCCGTGGTGAGTATTAAATTCAGCACCAACCATGTGGGCAATCGCATGCACAAGTCCAAGTCCCTTTATGAATGAAATACCTCCTAGACATGAAGCTACCAACATTGCACCACGTGCTTCTAGATTATTTGGTTCTTCGACAACAGTTACAAGCGATTTGGAGATTAAATATAAGCTCTCAAGTGCAGCGCCATCGCATAAAGGATGAAAACCTGGTACGCAATAACCTTCAATAGAGTGTATCATTGCGTCTGCACCAGTCCATGCAGTAAGATTTGACGGTAAACCCAAAGTTAGTTCAGGATCAAGTATGGCTATAGAGGGTTTGAGGTCTGGATGCATTATACAAAGTTTAATTCCTTGTTTCGTATCCGTAACCATTGCTGTGCTCTCAGTTTCTGCTCCAGTGCCCGCAGTTGTGGGTATTGTGATAAGCGGAGGAAATTTATTATCAGGGCCAATTTTCTGAGGGGTTTTTTCCCATTCAAAATCAAATAAGTCAATTTCATTATTGGCAGTAAGACAAATTGACTTTCCGCCATCCATTGCACTACCACCACCAATGGCAATTATCGCATCATGATTATTATTTCTAAATAATTGTTTCCCCTCCGAAATTTCGTTATCTCTTGGGTTAGGAGAAATCTTTGAATAAATACCCGAATTTACTTTTGTTTTTTTTAAAATTTCAACCAGCTTATCTATAAACGGAAGATTAACGCTTCCACTATCTGTGACAATTAGTGGATTTCTTATTTGATTTTCATAACAATAATTGCCGATTTCAACAAATCTGCCTGGACCATAAGATATCGGTACTGGAAAACCCCAATCTTGAGGGGTTAAAATTTCCTCCCTGTCTAAATTAAAGAGTGGCATAATTTAATTTTATATTTTCTTAAGACGATGTCATTGATTTTAAAACAATTGATCGATCTATTTCACCAACAAGCTCACCACTGTTTGTATCAATTACCGGATAAGTTTTATCAGAGTCAGCAATCTGATTAATTAAATTATCAATTTTTGTGTCACTTGCAATGCAGTCATTACCTTCTGCAAACATAGTCTTGGTCTCTTCACAGCATTCAGTTCTCGCACATTTTCCTGCGCTTAAAACTTTATATTTCGGCACATCTTCAGTAAAATCTTTTACATACTGATCAATGGGATTTGCAACAATTTCTTCAGGTGTTCCAACTTGTGAAATCTCCCCATCTTTCATTATAGCAATATGATCTCCCATTTTAATTGCTTCTGAAAAATCGTGTGTAATAAAAACCATTGTTTTTTGAACCAATTTTTGAATGCTTAACAACTCGTCTTGCATTTCTCTTCTTATAAGAGGATCGAGCGCTGAAAATGGTTCATCGAAAATTAATATTTCAGGATCAACTGCAAGAGCCCTTGCTAATCCTACTCGTTGCTGCATACCGCCAGATAATTCTCTTGGATAATGTTGATCCCACCCATCTAAACCAACTAAGTTTAGTGTTTCCATAGATTTTTCTAATCTATCTTTTTTCTTTACGCCTCTGATTTCAAGACCGTAACCAATATTTTCAATTACTCTTCGGTGAGGAAAAAGCCCAAAGTGCTGAAACACCATACTCATTCTATTTCTTCTTAATTCTGTTAAATCTTTGTTGCTCATTGTGGTAACATCTTGCCCGTCAATACTAACTTGCCCAGCTGTTGGCTCAATTAATCTAGATAAACACCTAACCAGAGTTGATTTGCCACTTCCAGAAAGCCCCATTACAACAAATGTCTCACCTTTTTGAACTGAAAAGGTTACATCTTTTACGGCGACGACGTGTCCAGTTTTTTCCTGTACTTCACTTCTTGATAGAGTTTTATCCAGATTAGAAAGGACATTTTTTTCGTTAGGTCCAAATACCTTCCAAATGTCAGTGCATACTATTTTATCGTTTTTTTCCATTATTTATGAGTGATATATCTGCTGAATGTTATACTATGTTGAGGATTTTTGAATAACTTATTTTAATTTTAAACTCTAAATTTATTATGGCTTTTACTCAAGATACGTCGGCTTTCTCCTCAAAAAACAATTATCAGAATTTAATTATTCCAGGAATAATATTTGCTGCTTTACTATTTTCTATATGGCTAGTATTTCAAAGTGAAGACGTTTCTGAATTTCCAGTTTTTGTTACAGACTCTTTTACATTTACAGCTTGGGTTAATCAGGGTGAGGATTTTCTTAAAGACAACATTAAAGTATATACGAGAGCGGTTGCCGCTTATGTAAAAGAACTTTATTGGATGCTTGAAGATTTTCTTTTAGACTCGTCTTGGGTATTTATAGTAGCATTACTTCTAATACCTTCTCTTGCATTTGGTGGAATTAAACTTGGCTTCCTCGTTCTATTTGGGACTATGTATTGGGGAATGGTTGGACTATGGGATTCTGCAATGGAAACTCTAGCTCTTATGGGGTTATCAGTATTTTTGTCAGTTGTAGTAGGAGTCATACTTGGTATTTTTTGTGCCTTAAGTGATCGATTTGAACGAAACATGAAACCGGCACTTGATGTGATGCAAGTGATGCCAGCCTTTGTGTATCTAATTCCAGCAATGTTTTTCTTTGGTATTGGTGGTGCTCCAGCAATACTTGCAACAATGATTTACTCAATGCCACCAATCATTCGTTTGACAAACTTGGGGATACGTCAAGTGCCAAATGAAACAATAGAGACTGCGACTGCATTTGGCTCAACAAAAAGTCAGGTTCTGTTTAAAGTGCAAATTCCACTCGCATTGCCTAGCATAATGATGGGCGTTAACCAGACAATTATGATGGCTTTAGCTCTAGTCGTTTTAGCAACTTTTATTGGTGCACAAGGATTAGGCTCAGATATTTGGGTATCAATCAAAAAACTTGAAGTAGGTGCTGCATTAGAAGGTGGCTTTTGTGTTTTGTTAATGGCCATTATGTTTGATAGATTTGGGAAGGCAGCCAGTCGAGAGACTGTAACGCTTCCAGTTGACAGCCAGAAGTTCTATCTTCTTCCTCAGACTTGGGACATTTATCCTTTAGCAAGACAAATTGAGAAGCCATTAATGTACATCCATATTGCTGTGGCTTTTATATTTTCAAGTATTATTAGAATTTTCTCCTTTGTAATTAATTTAGTAGTTTCATTATTTAATAAAGACTATGGAAGATTAATTGAACAATTCATAAATGCTCATTATTTCATGTTCTCAGGGATATTCATCTTATTGGGAATAATCTATTATGACTCAAATATAACAACCATTGGAAGTTTTCCTGATTCATGGAACTTATCAATCAGAGATGAAATAGCAGCAGGTGTTAAGTCATTAACAGTAAACCCAACATTCATTGAAATAACTCGCTCAATCCGAGCTACGGTTGTGATTTATCTTTTAAGACCTCTTGATACCTATCTAACTTATCTCCCTTATTGGTTCACAATCGGCGCATTAGTTTTAATGAGTTGGAAGGCTGTTGGCTTGAGATTTGCAATTGTGACGGCTTTTTTATTGGCTTTTATTGGAGCATGCAATATTTGGACCGAAGCGATGATTACTTTATCTTCAGTTCTAATCTCAGTTCTTTTATGTTTTGTGATAGGGGTTCCTATTGGCATTATGGCCTCGTACAGTAAAAGATTTCAAAATATCAACGAGGTCATTTTAGATGCAATGCAAACACTTCCTTATTTCTGTTATCTTGTTCCTGTTTTGATGTTCTTTGGTGGTGGATCATTTTCTGCATTACTTGCAACAATCATCTATGCGATACCTCCAATTATCCGACTTACGGTCTTAGGCTTGTCACAGGTATCAACAACATATTCAGAGGTATCGAGATCATTTGGAGGCTCAACGTTACAAACATTGAGTAAAATTAAATTCCCTCTTGCAGTACCGAGTTTAGTAATGGGTTTCAATCAAACAGTTATGATGGCTTTTGCAATGCAAATTGTCACACCATTAATTGGAGGAAAAGGTCTTGGCCTAGAAGTTTTTAACGGCTTAGCTCGCTCTGATACGGGTAGAGCACTCGCAGCAGGTATTGGAATTTGCCTATTAGCAATGATAATTGACCGTATAAGCCTTGCTTACACAAAAAAACAAAGAGATGCCTTAGGTTTATAGATATAATTTTTATATCTTTTTCTTTATTTAAATTTTCAAATAAACTTCATAAACCGGTTTACTAATTGATCTTTTTCAGGCTAAAATTAATCATTAATTAATTAATAAAGGGGAAATTTAATGAACAAATCATTATTTTTAAAAACTTTTACTGCCCTTATATTGTCGTCTTTTCTCGTATTTTCTGCGGGTACAGCGCACGCAAAACGCTTAACTGCTGCTGTTGCTGACTGGACTGGAGGAGAGATTACATGTCAAGTTGCAGTAAGCATGTTGGAGCAAGAGCTAGGATATCGTGTAGATAGAATAGAATTTGCATCTGGAACCGGTCTTTGGGAAGCAATCGCTGCAGGCGATATTGACTTTGCATGTGAGAGCTGGCCAAGCTATGCAGAAGCTGATGACGTAATGCTCAATGAGCCGTTATATTACGATGGTGAAGTTGTCCAAGAGTACTCAGGAACCGGTGAAGTGATGGCGTTTACAACTGGTATCATTGGTGCATCAGATTATTATGTACCGAAGTATTTTGTTGATGCTAATCCTGACTTTAATGGTTGGGAAGATCTTAATAAGTTCAAAGATCAATTTGCAACAGTTGAAACTGGTTCTAAGGGACGACTCATAGGATGTCCAGTAGCTGGTTGGAACTGTCATGATCAAAAAAGACTTGATATTATGGGAATTGACTTTGAAGCAGTTGAACTTGGAACAGAGGTTGCGCTTCTAGCTGAGGCACAAGGTTCTTACGATAGACAAGAACCATTCTTAATGTACCTTTGGGAGCCACATTTTTTCTTTGGTAAAAATGAAATGGTAGGAATTGGTCTTCCTCCACACCAAGCTTGTGACTCTTTCACTGAGGCAAACAACTGGCAAGATTGTGGTATGGGATCTTGGCCTGCAAGTAACTGGGCTAAAGATTACACTATGAACTACATGAACCCAGCAACAATGCAGAAACCAGAAAATGCTGAAGCACTTGCATTCTTTAAGAAAATGAAGTTTGCGAACGTCGACCAAGCAAAAATGCTTGTTAGAGTAGGCGATGATGGCTTATCTGTTGAAGAAGCAGTTCAAGAATGGAAAGACAGTACTAACGATTGGCAAGCTTGGCTTCCATAAGTCTGTACTAAAAAAATAAAAATTAAGGCCTTGTATAATTATACAAGGCCTTTTTTTTGCTCTATCATAAAGAAGTGAATACTTCGCGCCACCCATATCATTATAGCATTAGCTTTGCATTACTGATTGCAGCTGGATTATGGGGATTATTTTGGATACCCCAAAGAGCACTCGAGGCTGGCGGCTTAACTGGCGGCTGGGCCACTATTTCACAAATGATTATTCCCTTTTTAATTCTGCTTCCAGTTGCTATGTGGAGAAAATATAAAGGTAATTCATTTGGTCTTGATTATCCAATTATAGGACTTTTATTTGGCGCCGGAATTGCATGTTACGCCAATAGCTTTTTATTAACGGACGTAGTGAGAGCTTTAATCCTATTTTATATTACTCCAGTCTGGACAACTATTTTTGAAATGATATTTCTTAGGCAGGTTCCACGCTACTATAGATACATTACTCTTATTCTAGCTTTATCTGGAGTTTGGATTGTCTTCGGTCAGGATGGATTTATTCCGTTTCCTCAAAACTCTGGTGACTGGATAGCACTATTAGGCGGTATATTTATAGCAGCTTCAGCAGTTCGGATGGAAGTAAAAAAACCTGAGGGCATCTTTCCAATTCTTTTTTCTTTCTTTTTTTATGGTGGCATATTTACTTTAGTGCAAGCTTACTTTCTCAGAGATGTAATGGGCTCTGCGCCATCTTTAGATTCTTGGCTTACAATGATGCCATGGCTCTTATTAATAGCCATCTTATTTCATCTACCAACTAATGTAGTTATACTAGGAGCACCCAGTAGAATTGGGGCAGGATTATTCTCTATAATCATTCTTTTTGAAATTGTAGTTGGTACGTTTAGCGCTGCGATATTAACTGATGAACTTTTTGGTTGGCGAGAGATATTAGGAAGCTCATTTATAATCTTGGCAGGATTAACAGAGATTATTTTTGCCTCAAACGTAGCTATAAAAAAGAATAACTTATAATTTGTTCAGTAATTTTATGTGCTCAACAGTTGTGCCACAGCAACCTCCAATAATTTGCGCTCCTGCATCTTTCCATTTTTTGGCTTCGACTAAATAATCATTTGGCTGAATTACATTGCTCATGTCATAGTGTGGAAATTTAAATACAGCTACTTCTGGATAAGCCATTATAGGAAGATTGTATACTTCCTTGAGTTCTTTTATACTTTCTTCTATTACACTAATATCACAATGCATTATGCCAACCGCATCCAATTTATGGTGTTTAACGTTGCTGATCATTTTTTTAAAACTATACTCATAGTCAGTCGTAAGAGCTATCAAGCCATCTTTGTTTCTAGAAGAAAACCCAGCCCATACTGGTAAACCAACTTTGCTTGCTGAATCAAAAATTATATCAATTCGATCTGGCCTATACATAAGCTCCAATAAAATAAAATCACATCCGTTATCCGCTAAAAAAAATGCCAGCTCATCAAAAGATTTTTGAAAATATTCTGGGGTAAGTTTCTTAATATATTTATCTTTTTCTTCTTGCGATCTAAAAGCATCTTCATACGGTATTTGGTGAGATAAGGATCCTGCCACAAGTACATCATCTCGACCACATTCTTCTCTTGCCTGGATAGCTGCATTTATTGCAGTTAGATTAATTTCTTCAAATTTATCTTCAACTCCAGCCACTTCTAATATCATTCGATTTGAAGCATAGGTATTTGTTGTAATTATTTTTGCTCCAGCATTGATGTAGTCTTTATGGATTTGTTTTAGAATATCAAACTCAAGTGAGGCTGTTGCACACCAAGAGTTATCCATTTTAATACCTCTGTTTTCAAGTTCGGATCCAGTGGCTCCATCAAGCAATATAGTTTCCCCTGAACGAAGAACCTCTAAAAATTTTTTATACCTTTGATTCATAACTTGTTAATTATCATTTAAAGCTTAATTAAGTAAATATATTATTGAAAATGATTTACTTTATCTCATTTTTTAGTTTATAAGATCGGATCAATTTGGAGATTGCTTATGTCAAAAGGGATTATTTATACACCCAGAGTTAGAAAGTCACCCTTCTTTGAGGAAACTATAAAATCTGGAGCAACTAATTTCACTACTTATAATCATATGACGATGCCTGTGGGATATACTACACCTGAGCAGGAATATCATTCATTAATTAATGATGTGACGTTATGGGATGTTGCAGCGGAAAGACAAGTTGAGGTTGTTGGGGAAGATGCAGCTAAATTTGTCCAATATATGACGCCGAGAAACTTATCTACATTTAAAGATGGTTTTTGTAGATACGCATTTATGACAGATGAAAATGGTGGAATTATCAATGATCCATTAATATTAAAATTCAATGATAACAAATTTTGGTTAAGTATTGCTGATTCAGACGCAATCCTTTGGTGCAAAGGCGTCGCTCTATCTGGAAAATTTAATGTTAAAATTTCAGAACCTGAGGCATGTCCTTTATCTTTGCAAGGGCCAAGATCAAAAGAGCTTATTAGAAAAGTAACAAATGATGATCCGATTATAATGGGACTAAAATACTACCAATTTATCGAGACTAATCTTTTTGGAATAGATATTATTATTGCTAGAAGTGGCTGGAGCAATCAGTTTGGTTATGAAATATACATCACTCGAGAAATTGATGCCCCAACACTTTGGAACTCTTTAATGGATGCTGGTAAAGAATTTAGGATTGTTCCTAGTTGCCCAAATCAAATAGATAGAATTGAAGCAGGCATGATTTCACATCAAGGTGACACATCCCTAGAGGAAAACCCTTTAGAGCTCAATCTCCCTAAGTTTTATGATCTTGATCAGGAGGCTGATTTTGTAGGTAAAGAAGCCCTTCTCAAAATAAGAGAGGAAGGTATTAAGAAACAATTCACTGGATTTAAAATTTCAGGAAAAAAAATTGGTTATAATATGGCTAGAATTCCTCTGTTTAATAAAAATGGGGAACAGCAAGGATTTGTAACTAGTACAATCTATAGCCCTAATTTTGGATGCAATATTGCCCTCGGATACATTGATATTAATCTAACCAACTCTGAAGATGTATTTAATATAAATCATGATGGCGAAGAAAGAGAAGTTGAGGTCGTTCCATTACCATTTAGTTCAAGACTAGAAAAAATGGAATAATGCTTTCAAAGAATATAATTAATAAATTTTTATTTATATCGATTATATTACTTGCAATTATCGCAGGCTGGGCAGTTTCGGAATTATTTAATAAAGATAGTACGTCTCCCTCTAACAATATACTTTTGAATTTTGAAGCAGTTGACCACATGGGAAATAATGTATCTACATCGAGTTACGATGGCTTCAGTAAAGTATTTTTTTTTGGTTTCACGCACTGTCCAGATATTTGTCCTATAAGCGCAAACTTGATGAGCAATGCCATTGAGCAATTAAATAGAGAAAACTTTTCAACTGAGAAAATAAAATTTTTTTTTGTCACTGTTGATCCAGCAAGAGATAGTCCAGAAAGATTAAAAGAATTTCTGATCAACTTTGGCAATGATTTCATTGGTCTAACAGGAAGTCATGAATCACTAATGCCAATCTGGAAAGATTTTTTTGTACATGTAGAGCCAGCGACAACCTCAGAGCATCAAAATCACTTAAGTGCCTCCAAACAAACTGAAGCTGGAGAAGACAATTCTAACTATATGGTACAGCATACTGCTTTCTATTATATTTTCGATGATACAAACACACTTCAAAGCATTTTACCTTTCGGATCAAGTATTGATAAAATGGTTGAAGATATTAAGAAACTGTAAAAATGAAAAAAATAATATTCATATTATTTCCTGTAATCATTCTGTCTTGTTCTGAAAGCAATAAACAAATGTATGAAAGTTTAGCTATTGAAAAAGCTAATGAGAAAAACTGTAACTCAAATGTTGAATTACTTTTAACCTATGAAAAAACAGAACTATGGTCATCTTTTCATAATAAAGATCAAAAACTTTTATGCGTTTTCACTTGTGTAAATGAAGTATGTATGTTCTCAACTGAAAGAGATTAGTATGACTAGAAAATTCTTAGTCATGATAATATTTTTAAGTCTATTAAAAGTTTCACATGCACATCAGTTTCAGGAAAAGCATATAAATATTAATCATCCTCATATTAAATTTACAATCTCATCTGGGTCAGCGGCCGGATATATGAAAATTGTTAATATGGGGTATGAAATTGATCGCTTGGTGGGTGTAGAAGTAAATTTTGCAGATGCAGAATTGTATTCCACTGAAGTAAAAGACGGAATGACAAATATGATAAAAGTTGATTATATCGATTTACCCGCACAAAAAGCTAAATCGCTTATACCTGGAAACCATCATATTATGTTCTCAAACCTTAAAATTGAACTCATAGAGGGAATGTCTTTGGAGGGAACATTGACATTTGAAACAGCAGGACAAATCATTGTATTATTTGAAGTTGAGAAACAAAATAATAATAAGGATTATACCGAGCATTGAATATGAAAACATTAAGATTTGAATATACCGTAACACTTATTTCACTTTCATCTTTGGTGGTGCTTGCTTGGTATTACTTATTTTTGATGGCTGCTCAGCCCCCAATGGACATGACAATGCAAAATGAAAATTCAATGAATATGTCAATGGAAACAATGTCTGATAATGAAATGGAAATGGGAAATATAACAGAAGACTCCATGAAAACTAATTCTATGGAAATGAATCAGACAAAATCAACAATTAATTTCTTGATGATGCCGATGACTGGTCAATGGACGGTTAGTGAATTTATTGTGATGTTTGTAATGTGGACAATAATGATGTTTGCTATGATGTTGCCTTCCACTTTTATATTTCTCAATGTCTTTAGACTTATGCGATCAAATATGCAAATAACTTCAAGTCCTTTATTAGAAATGATAATTATTTCATCTACATATTTTTTAATCTGGATATTCTTTTCACTTTTAGCCTGTTCACTTCAATATATACTGCACAACAGTGGAGTCGTAGACATGATGGGCGCTATTCAAAACAAAATTCTAGCCGGATTAGTCTTAATAGGAGCAGGAGCCTTTCAATTTACAAGCTTGAAAGATACTTGTCTTGAAAAGTGCAGAAATCCTCTTTCGTTTATAATGTCGGGACCAATAAAAGGATATGCGAATGTTGCATATGTTGGTTTGCAGCATGGAGTTTTTTGCCTCGGATGTTGCTGGGTATTGATGTTATTATTGTTTGTGAACGGCGTTATGAATTTACTGTGGGTTGCTGTATTAACAATCGTTGTTTTAATTGAAAAAATGCTCCCATATGAGAAACTTAGCTCTAGATTTCTAGGCTTTCTTCTAGTAGGTTGGGGAGCGTACTTAATATTTATTTAATTCTATGACTGTAAATCCATTAAACTTACACTGGGAAATAAAAGGAAATTTTTTACTTAATTGCAATTGTGATGTTTTTTGCAATTGTCCTATGTCTCTTGGAAAGGCTGTACCTAACTCACCTAACGGCAAATGTTTTTCATGGTGGGGTATTAACATCGAGGAAGGCTATGCTGAAGAAAAGTGGTCTGGGTTTAACCCCATAAAGAGAGAGGTCAAAGGTATAATGGATTTAAGTGGATTGAATGTTGCTATACTTTTAGAGGTTCCAGGACCGCTGGGTTCAGGGGGTTGGACTGCTGGTCTATACATTGATGAAAAAGCTTCTGATGATGCAGCAGATGCTTTGGCAGTAATATTTTCAGGCCAAGCTGGCGGGCAGACAGGCTGGTTTAGACATATGATAGCAAATTTTCTTGGAGTTAAAAGATGTTCTATTTCATACAAAGAAACTGATGAAGGATGGTCATTTACGATACCTGAAATACTTGATGGGCGCATTGAGCATGAAGCGGGCAAAGAACGTGGTGAGGTTGTGAAAGTTTCAAATTTAAAGTATTGGGTTGCGCCAGAGATAATAGTTTGTAAAGGGTCAAAAAGAAGTCGGATTAGAGATCATGGTCGTAATTGGGATTTCACTGGGGGAAGCGCTGAATACTGCGCTGTTGACTGGGCAGGCCCTTAATTCATGAAGAATAAAGCTAAAGTTGTCGTCATAGGTGGCGGTGTAGTTGGAGTAAGTACGTTATACCATCTTGCAAAAAAAGGATGGTCAGATGTGGTTTTATGTGAACGTAAAGAGCTAACTTCAGGTTCAACCTGGCATGCGGCTGGTCTCATGCCTTTATTTAATATGAGTTATTCGGTTGGACAAATTCATAAATACTCTGTCAAATTTTATCAAGAGCTTGAAAAAGAAACAGGACAAGATGTTGGTTTTAGGGAGGTTAGCAATATACGACTGGCTGAGAACCAAGATCGGATGGATGAATACAGGCAATATGCTGGTGTTGCTGAAACTATTGGAGTTAAGGTAAATTTTCTTACACCTGAAGAAATTCAAAAAGCTTGGCCGCTATGTTCTATTGATGGACTTGTTGGTGCAATACAACATCCTGAAGATGGTTACATTCAACCAAATGATTTAACACAAGCACTTGCAAAAGGAGCGAGAGCACTTGGAGCAGAAATTTATAGACAAACAGCAGTAACGGGCCTAGAGCAATTGCCTGATGACAGTTGGATTGTGACAACTGATAAAGGTGAGATTAAGTGTGATGTTGTAGTTTCTTGTTCAGGTAATTTTGTAAGACAAACAGGTGAGATGGTTGGTTTAGACATACCTGTAATCCCTGTAGAGCATCAGTACATTGTAACAGAAGCGCACCCAAAAATTTTAGAGAGACAAAAAGAAGGCCTTCCTGAAATGGGGGTGTTAAGAGGCTCAGATGGCGCATGGTATATGCGAGAAGAAGCAGGAGGTCTTATCTTGGGTCCATATGAAAAAGGAGCACCAGCTTGTTATGTAAATGGTCCCAGCAAAGATTGTGAATATGAATTATTTCAAGAGGATCTTGATCGACTAGGCCCACATATTGAGCATGCAATAAATCGAGTCCCAATTTTTGGTGAGGCTGGAATTAAAAAAGTTTACAATGGAGCAATTTGTTATACGCCAGATGGAAGTCCTATTATAGGCCCTGCATGGGATAGAAAAAATCTTTATCTGAATGATGGCCATTCATTCGGTGTTACAGCAGCAGGAGGTGCCGGATGGCAAATAGCAGAATGGATCGTAGACGGCGAACCTACAATTGACATGCTTGGTGTTGAGCCAAGAAGGTTTGGCGATTATGCCTCGAAAGCTTATTTAATTAAAAAAAATGAAGAGGCTTACGCTAATGTATTTACTATTCATTATCCTGATGAAGAGAGACCTGCTGGTAGACCATTAAGACAAGCGCCATGTTATGATCGATTAAAAAATCTTGGGGCTGTATTTGGACAGAAATTTGGCTGGGAAAGAGCCAATTGGTTTGCACCAGAAGGAGTTCCTCAAGAGGATGATTGGTCATTTAGGCGCTCTGCGTGGTTTGAACACATTGGCAATGAATGTAAGAATGTTTCGGAAAACGTAGGATTGCTTGACATGAGTGCCTTTGCAAAATGTAGAATTAGTGGACCAGGTGCCGAAGAGTTTCTTGATAATCTAGTCGCTAATAAACTTCCTAAAAAAATTGGCAGAACAAATTTATGTCATGCACTAAATACAAAAGGTGGAGTTCATTCAGAATTTACAATAATGAGAGAATCTACAGACAGTTTTTACTGTGTTTCAGCAGGTGCATGGCAAAGATTAGATCATGATTGGATCAAAAAGCATATGCCAGAAGATAGAAGTGTTAAATTTGAAAATATCACCAATCAAATGGGGGTATTGGTTATTGCAGGTCCTAAGTCTAGGGAGTTGCTAGAGCGTGTTTCCTCTGATGATTTCAGCAATGAAGCTTTTCCATGGTTATCGGGTAAAAATATTAAAATTGGCAGGGCTGAAACATTGGCAATAAGAGTTAACTTTGTGGGTGAACTTGGATGGGAAATACATTCGCCGATTGAGGTTCAAAATCATATTTTTGATGCACTAATGGATGCAGGACAAGATCTGGGTTTGAAACCTTTTGGAATCAGAGCCATGGACTCATTAAGATTAGAAAAATCTTATAAGTTAATCGGTACAGAGTTATCAATTGAGTATGCTGGATACGAATCAGGCATTGATCGGTTCATTCATCCTAATAAAGGTCAATTTATTGGAAGAGATGCGCTTGTACAATGGAGGGAAAAAGGCTTTGAAAATTCTTTTGTCACATTAGAAGTACATGGAGTTACAGATGCTGATGTATTAGGTAACAATCCTATCTACAGTAATGGAAAGGTAGTAGGCAGAGCAACAGGTGGTAATTATGGATTTAGAGTAAATAAATCACTTGCTCTTGCAATGGTGAGTCCTGCTCAGTCAGAAGTTGGTACAAAATTACAAATTGATATATTAGGCAATATGCACGATGTGACAGTTATACCAGAGAGTCCGTATGATCCTAAAAACGACAAAATAAGAGCTTAAATAAATATTTTGTGTCTAGTGCAATCACTTTCTATAAGAAAATTTGTTCAGAAGAGCAAGTAGAATATAATCATAAACAAGAACTCTTAATTTATGAACTTGATCAGTTCTTAAGTTATAAGAAGAAGAGTTTTATTTTTAAAATATTTGATACTCCGAGCAATGGAAAAAAGAAATGCTTCTATATTCATGGAGGTGTTGGCATTGGCAAGACTCTCATTATGGATCTTTTTAGTGACTCAGTAAAAAATAAACAAAGAATTCATTTTCATAAATTCATGATCGAAGTTCATGACGAATTACATTCTTTAAGAAGTCAAAATAAAGACAAAGAATTTTTAATTGCCCAGCTAGCGAAAAAAATTAAAGATAAATATGAATTTATCTTTTTTGATGAATTCCAAGTAACCAATATTGCTGATGCCATGATACTTGGCCATCTATTTATTGAGTTATTTAAAAATAATGTTTATGTAATTCTTACATCAAATAGCAAGCCTGAAGATTTGTATAAAGATGGTTTGCAGAGAGAGTTGTTTCTTCCCTTTATAAAAATACTTAAAGATAATTCAATTATTCACCACTTAGATATAGATACAGATTACAGAACAAAAAATCTAAATAATCAAGAGACCTTTTTTATTGCTAATTCTTCAGTGAGTAGTCTTAAAATAAAGGATATATATGAAAAAATGATTGAAGGTTACACACCCAAGGACGAAATTATATCAATAAAAAAGAGAGACTTTGTAATAAGAAGACTAGCAAATCGCATTGCCTGGTTTCAGTTTGAGCAAATTTGTGGAGGACATATTGGTGCCGAGGACTATCTTGAGATGATTAAGTATATGGATAAAATTATAGTTGAGAATGTTCCAATTTTTAGCAATGCCAACGCAAATATGCAAGAGAGATTTATCAACCTGATTGATGTACTTTATGATAATCAAATTCAAACTATTATTAGTTCTGATAAAGAAATTGAAAAGTTAGGAAGTGCATTTTACCTTAAAGATAAATTTCAAAGGACAGTAAGTAGATTGATTGAAATGAGATCTAACTAGAAATAAAATTATATGAAGATAGCAGTAATAGGCGCAGGAATTGTTGGTATCTCTTCTGCTAATTGGTTACAGAAATATGGACAAGATGTTATTTTGTTTGACATGAATGACCCTGGCAGTCAAGCTAGCTTTGGGAATGCAGGAACCTATGCACGGTATGCAAATATTCCTACTAACTCTTCATCATTTTTTTATCTTTTCCCATATCTTCTTTTAAACAAAAACAGTCCTCTTTTTATAAGATTTAAAAAACTTAATAGGACTTTGCCTTGGATTCTTAATTATTTATACAACTGCAGAAGTAGCAATGTTGACGTAACAGTAAAGAATTTAACTAACCTTCTTTCTAAAATGGATGACGGATATGAAGAATTATTTAAAGAGGCTGGTGTAGAACCTTATTTATCTAGAAACTCTATTATGTACGGATGGTCAACAAGATTATTTTTTAATTCGGCAAAAAAAGATTTTAGTAAACGTGAACAAACAGGAATAAAGATAAAAATTCTTAATCATGATGATATCTCAGATTTAGAGCCAAATATAAATAATATTTTTTATAAAGGCGCATTGTTTGAGGGGAGCTACTTTGCAAAGAATCCAAAAAAAGTAAGTGAGTTATTAATTGATTTATTCGTCAGTAAGGGAGGCATTTTCAAAAAAGAAAAAGTAACAAATATTGAAAAGCTAGAAAAAAGTAAATTGCAAATAAGCACAGGCATTACAAGTGAAGTATTTGACAGAGTTATTATTGCCTCTGGGGTCTGGTCAAAAAGTTTAGTAGAAGCTACAGGTGACAAAGTGCCACTGGAAGCAGAGCGTGGCTATCACATTATGAATCCTGAGCTAAAGGATATTATTTCACGACCTATTTCTTGGCAAGAAAGAGGAACGTATTTTACTCCGATGGAAGATGGACTCAGAACTGGAGGAATAGTCGAATTTGGTGATACAAATTATGAAGAAAACCCTAAGGTTATTAATTTTTTAGAAAGAGCCCTTAAATCAATATTTCCACAGTCTAATCGTCCCACACAATCCTGGGTTGGCTTTAGACCTTCCGTTCCAGATTCACTTCCAGTTATTGGACAATCTTCAAAAAACCCTTATATTTATTATTGTTTTGGTCATCAGCACATTGGATGGTCATTAGGTGGCATATCAGGAAAACTGATAGCCCAAAAGATTTGTGCAAATAAAACTGATATCGATTTAGCGCCTTACTCGTTGGAGAGACTTTAAATATGAAATATTCTTTTTACAATTTAGTTCGTAACTCGTTTTCATACCATGAGAATTGGGAAAAAGCATGGAGCAGTCCAGAGCTTAAACCCGAATATGATGTTATCATTGTAGGCGGTGGAGGTCATGGACTTGGTACTGCTTATTATCTAGCTAAAGAATTTGGCGTAAAAAATATTGCTGTTCTTGAAAAAGGCTGGATTGGTGGTGGTAATACTGGTCGAAATACAACAATTATACGATCTAACTATTTATGGGATGAAAGTGCAGCACTTTACAATCATGCAGTTAATTTATGGGAGGGTCTTTCAAGTGAACTAAATTTTAATGTAATGTTTTCTCAGCGTGGACTGTTTCATCTAGCCCATTCAGTTCATGATATGCAAGAAATCACTAGAAGAGGATATTCAAATTACTTGAACGGAATAGATGCTGAGATTCTGAACCAGGAACAAGTTGCAAAAAAAATTCCTCACATGAATATGCATGGTAGATATCCTGTATTGGGTGCGTTACTTCAAAGGCGTGCAGGCACGGCAAGGCATGATGCTGTTGCCTGGGGATATGCGAGGGCTGCGGAAAATCTTGGTGTTGATATAATTCAAAATTGTGAGGTAAAAGGAATTGATATTTCAAATGGAAAAGTTGTGGGACTTCAAACAACAAAAGGTTCTGTTAAGGTAGATAAGGTTGGATTAGTGCCCGCAGGACATTCATCTGTATTAGCTGACATGGCAGGCTTTACTTTGCCTATTAATTCTGTTCCTCTACAAGCACTTGTAAGTGAGCCGATTAAGCCAATTTTAGATTGTGTCATCATGTCTAATTCTGTGCATGTTTATGTAAGTCAGTCTGATAAGGGTGAATTAGTTGTCGGCGCAGGTTCTGATGCATATAACTCGTACTCTCAAAGAGGTTCATTTGATATGATTGAACATATGATGGCTCCATTAGTTGAACTATTTCCAATATTTTCACGGTTAAAAATGCTAAGAAGTTGGGGAGGTATTGTGGATGTAACACCTGATCGAAGTCCTATAATTGGAAAGACTCCAGTGAAAGATTTATTTATTAACTGCGGTTGGGGCACAGGAGGATTTAAAGCTACTCCAGGATCAGCTCATGTATTTGCTGAAACTGTTTCAAAAGGTGAGCCGAATGATATTGCAGCTCCATTTTCACTAGACAGACATTATTCTGGCGCTTTAGTAGATGAAGCCGCAGCAGCAGCTGTAGCTCACTAATTGTATGTTTGTTATTAACTGTCCATACTGTGGTGAAAGAGATCAAACTGAATTTTCGTGTCACGGGGAAGCTCACATAGCAAGACCCGATAATCCAGCAGAAGTTTGTGATGAAGAGTGGGGAGAGTACCTCTTCTTTAGAAATAATCCCAAAGGAATACATTTTGAAAGATGGACTCATGACCATGGCTGTAGGCGATGGTTCAATGTGATGAGAGATACTGTCAGCGATAAAATTATCAAGACCTACAAGATGGGCGATCAAAAACCAGGAGTTACAGATGTCTAATCAAAATAGAACAATGTACGGTGGTCGAATTGATCGTGGCAAAGTTATAAATTTTGTTTTTAATGGAAAAAAATATAAAGGCTTTCACGGTGATACTTTAGCATCAGCATTGCTTGCTAATGATGTTCATTTGGTTGGGAGAAGTTTTAAATATCACCGCGCTAGAGGAATTTTAACTGCAGGTTCTGAGGAGCCTAATGCGATAGTTCAGTTAGGTTTAGGCGCAAGAACAGAACCAAATATGAGAGCGACAGAAATAGAGCTGTACGAAGGTCTTGAAGCAGCGAGTCAAAATTGTTGGCCTTCTGTAAATTACGATATTGGTTCATTAAATAATGTTTTATCAAGTATATTTCCTGCTGGCTTCTACTACAAAACTTTTAAATGGCCACCGAGTTTATGGTTGTTTTATGAACACTTTATTAGAAAAGCTGCTGGACTGGGGCATTCACCAACTGCAAAGAACCCTGACCGCTATGAACAAAAGTTTTACTATTGCGATTTGACAATCGTAGGTGGAGGAATATCGGGGTTACTATCTGCACTTGCCGCAGGTCGCTCAGGATGCAGCGTATTATTAATTGATGAAAACCCTGAACTTGGAGGCTACTTATTAGATTATAATTTTTCAATTAATGAAAAAGATGGCATTAAATACATCAAGAACATAGTCGATGAATTGTACTCAATGGATAATGTTCGTATTCTAAAACGAACTACTGCGATGGGATATTATGACTATAATTATCTTACAGCTTTAGAAAAAGTGACTAATCACTGTGATCAACTATCAAAAACTATACCTCGAGAAAGATATTGGAGAGTAAGATCAAAAAAAATTGTATTAGCACAAGGCGCTTTTGAAAGACCACTTGTATTCGCCGATAATGATAGGCCAGGAATAATGATGGCATCTGCGGGAAAGAAGTACTTATCAAGATATGGCGTTCTACCAGGTAAGTCGGTAGTCTTATTCACAAACAATGATCATGCTTATCAAACGGCATTCGAGTTTAATGATAAAGGCGCAAAGTTATCAGTTGTTGATACGAGAGATAATATTGACTCAAGAATTCAAAAAAAATGTGAAGACTTTGGAATAAAACTATATTCGTCATCTTCAATAATCTCTACAAATGGAAATAAAAAGGTCAATCAAATAGAAGTTCAAAAAGTTGATAGAAAACAAAATGAACTTTCTGGTGAATGCATAACCCTGGATACTGATTGTATTTTAATGTCAGGTGGATGGAATCCAGCTGTTCAATTATTCAGTCAATCAAGAGGAAAATTAAGATACGATAACGTATTAAATACCTTCGTTCCTGATAAATTAATTCAAGATCAAATTATTATTGGATGTAACAACGGATGTTTTGATCTATCAAAAAACTTAAATCACTCTTATCAGGAGGGTCTTAATGCTGCCAAAGATCTAAACTATGAAATTGCAGATAGTATCAATTGGACAGGTGAGGAAGAAATCTCCTTCATAGAGTCTTCAGTCGAACCTTATATGCTTGGCAAGAAAAAGGTTACAAAGGGCTCAAAGCATTTCATTGATTTTCAAAATGATGTCACAGCTGCCGATATTTTCTTAGCACAAAGAGAAGGGTATATCAGTGTCGAGCATACCAAAAGATATACAACAACTGGAATGGGAACTGATCAAGGGAAAACTTCAAATGTAAACGCGCTCGCATTGATGTCACATATTCATGATAAACCAGTAGATGAAATAGGGCATACAACTTTTAGACCTCCTTTTTCGCCTCAAACTTTTGGTGCAATAGCGGGAAGAAGTGTTGACCATTTATTTGATCCTGAAAGAAGAACTTCAATTCACAAATGGCATGAAGAGAACAAAGCTGTTTTTGAAGACGTAGGTCAGTGGAAAAGACCATATTATTTTCCAAAAAAGAAGGAAAATATCCATGATGCAGTAAAGAGAGAATGTTTAGCAGTACGGAATAGTCTTGGGATACTTGATGCATCCACACTTGGTAAAATTGATTTAAGAGGGCCGGATACAACGAAATTTTTAAACATGATCTACACGAATGCCTGGTCAAAATTAGAAATTGGTTCTTGCAGGTATGGATTAATGTGCAATGAGCATGGAATGATTTTTGATGACGGAGTAACAACCAGATTAGGTGAAGATCACTATCATATGACGACTACGACTGGTGGGGCAGCAAGAGTAATGTCATGGCTAGAGGAATTTCTTCAAACAGAATGGTTAGATATGGAGGTATTTTGTACCTCAGTTACCGAGCAATGGACTGTACTCTCAATTTCTGGTCCTAACTCAAGAAAATTTCTTCAGGAATTAACAGATATTGATTTATCAAAAGAAAATTTTCCTTTTATGAAATTTAGAGAGGGAAAAGTGTGTGGTATAGACTCAAGGGTTTTTAGAATAAGTTTTACTGGAGAATTGAGTTTTGAGGTCAATGTACCATCCCGATACGGTAGATTTGTTTGGGAGCAGTTTATGCAGCAGGGTAAAAAATACAATATAACTCCATATGGAACTGAAACGATGCATGTTCTCAGAGCTGAAAAAGGATTTATTATCGTAGGACAAGATACTGATGGAAGTGTTACTCCTATGGATATGAATATGGACTGGATAGTATCTAAAAAGAAACAAGATTTTTTAGGAAAACGATCATTTACAAGACCAGATACTATGCGTTCTGATAGAAAAAAATTTGTTGGACTTCTTGTGAATGACAAAAAAACAGTTCTACCGGAAGGATCGCATATTGTAGAAAAAGCACTTAAACAGCCACCAATGAAAATGCTAGGACACGTGACATCAAGTTACTATAGCCCAATCTTGGACCACCCGATAGCACTAGCAATGGTTAAAAATGGCACAAACCGCCTTGGTGAAAAAGTTGAAATTCCCCTTATGAACGGAAAGGTTATAGAAGCGACAATCGCTGACACAGTTTTTTATGATAAGGAGGGAAATAAAAATAATGAATAATGATAAAAACCATTTATCGCCATTAGCTGATAAAATACCAATCAACTCAGATAATATTTCCCTGCAGCAAAATGAGTTTATTGGAAAACTAAACTTAAGAGTTAAAGAAAACGATCTTAAAGCTAGAGAAGTAATTGAAAATTATTTTAACTATAATCTACCAAAATTATCAGGAGAAGTTAGCGGCAACGATGAAGGTAGAGTGTTATGGCTCGGACCCAATGAGTATTTAATACTATGTAGTGATGAAAATAAATTCAATATTATCAATAATTTAAAGGAAAAACTTAAGGAATCATTTTATGCTCTCACTGATGTTTCTGATTACTATCTTACAATGAGATTAAGCGGCCCTAAAAGTATTGAGGTGCTCAGTAAAGCATGCCCACTTAATTTTGAAAAAAACTTACTGAAAAAAAACTCATGTGCACAGTCATATATCAGCAAAGCAACAGTATTGATTGACAGGCTTTCTGATGAACCTGTTTTTGATATTTCTGTTCGATGGAGTTTTGCCGAATACTTATGGGACTGGTTAGTGGACTCAAGTAATGAATTTGTTGTCAGTGAGTAATAACTATTATGAAAATATCACTAGTCCTTGCTCTATCTCGATCAATATTTAAAAGATGCCCATGTTGTGGTAAAGCAAGTATTTATAAAAAATATCTTAAGCTAAAATCAAATTGCAATTATTGTGACGAAGATCTCTCAATTTATAGAACTGATGATTTTGGGCCATGGCTTACAATCATTATTGCCGGCCATATCATTGTTCCACTCGTATTATTTATTGAACAAGTTTATGCCCCTGATCTTTGGTTGCAAGCTGTGGCATGGATCCCATTAACGATAGCAACAGTACTTTTTATACTTCCAGTATCTAAGAGCATTTGCTTAGCAATACTCTGGAATTTAAATGATAAATAATTTTATCAAAGCAGCTTTATTGAGCTTTTTCCTATTGTATTCTTTTCAAGCTTACTCTAACGAAATAACTAATAGACCAGCACATCATCTTGCAGATGGTACATATGCAAACACAAGTGGAGTGGCATATGAGAGTAGCTTTAATAAATTATTAAAATGGAGTTGGGAGAGAAGAAGTAAAAATTTAGAAACTTTTGAATTCGAAGTTGAAGTACCTAATTACAAAGAAATTTATGAAAATGAGAATATCGTTATTACCTGGATAGGTCATGAATCTTTTTTATATCAAAATAAAGACATTAATGTTCTTACTGATCCACATTTTACTCAGAGAGCATCCCCATTAAATTTTGCAGGACCAAAGAGATATATGGCGCCAGGAATGAAAATCAACGATTTACCTAATATTGACGTAGTAACTATCTCACACAGTCATTATGACCATCTTGATTACAAGAGTGTTAAATTACTATCTGAAAAATTTGAAAATATTCTTTTTCTTGTTCCTTTGGGTCTGAAAAAATGGTTTGAGAGCAAAGGTATATATAATGTTAGAGAGCTTGATTGGTGGGACTCATTTACAATTAAAGAAACGCTTATTACCTTTGCGCCAGTGCAACATTGGTCTGCTCGCGGTTTATTTGATCGAAATGAAACTTTATGGGGCGCCTGGCATTTTAAAAACAAGTTTCATAGTTTTATACACTTAGGTGATACGGGATATACAGATGATTTTAGAGTAATTAGAGAAAAGTTAGGTCCAGTTGATCTAGCAGCTATTCCCATTGGAGCCTATGAGCCAAGATGGATTATGGAATTCTCTCACATAAACCCTGAAGAAGCTGTGATGACATTTCTTGATCTAGAAGCGAGTAAAGCTATTGGTATGGCATGGGGAACTTTCATCTTGACTGATGAGCCAGTAAAGGAGCCTCCTCGTGAGTTATTAAAAGAACTAAAAAAATCTAATATATCAAACGAAGATTTTTTTATTTTAAAGCATGGCGAAAGTTATCTGGTTGATTGAAGCTTAACTTTTGAAAGAAGAAATAAGGCAATAAATGAGATATAGGCACCTAAAATAAAGGAACTCACACTTATTTCGAACAATTCAGGTAAAATTATTTGAGCAAACACAGTTTCCAGGAATTTATTTAAAACTAGAAAAACAATTAATGCCAACGAGCATGACAAATAGTGCATAAAGCTATTTGATACTCGCTCGTAATTAAAATATCTTTTATCTAAATCTGATCCTATCATGAAGCCTAATATTAGTCCTCCTAGACCTGCAACTAATGCATAGCCATGTTCCATGGGCCACGAGAAAAAAAATAAGATCAGTGCAATAATTACTGATGTATATTTTAATCGATTGCTAAAATTATATTTTCCTGAGTCAATATTTTGATAAAATAGATGTGCAGCATATAGAGTGAATAACCCTACTGTCATACCGCCAAGAATATCACCGATGTCATGTACGCCAAGGTAGATACGGCTAAAAGGTACACCCAATAATAAAAAGATTGATACAATTTTTGCAAAGAGGTTCCGTACATTGAGTGCAATATAAAGCCATATAACAACTGCTATTTGAGTATGACCGCTTGGAATGCCAAAAGAGGTTTCTGCTTGAAGCCATGGATCTATATTTAGATAAAGATCTGGTCTTGGATCTTGGAAAAAATCTTTTAACCAAGAATTAATTATTGCACTAAAAAAAACAATTAAAACTAGTCTGCCAAATATTTTTCTATCAAAGCACCAATAAGTGAATGGAATGAACATAAAAAGAAAATCTCTGTATCCAAGCCATGTTAAAAACTCAAATATTGGAGTTAAAATTGGAGATCTTAAGTTAACTACCCAAGAAATATCTGTTAGCATTTGATAAAACATTTACTCGCCTTATTTATTACATTATATAATCAATTTTTAGTTTTAAAATTAATTAATATGAAAGCTATCGGATACAATTCATATGGAGGTATTGAAAAACTCCAAACATTAGATGTTAAGAACCCACGACCAAAACGCCATGAAGTTGCTATCAAAGTCTCAGCAATATCAATTAATCCTGTTGACTTAAAAAAAATGAGAGGTGGGTTTAAGCCTATTACTAACATAAACAAATTTCCAATAATAACTGCATGCGATTTTAGTGGAGAGATAGTTGAAATTGGCAATGATGTTGGTGCATTTAAAGTCGGAGATCAGGTATTTGGTATGCAGGATATATTATTTAATGGAAGCGCAGCTGAAATAATTACAATATCTCAAAAATACATATCTTTAGCTCCTAGTAATTTTGAACTATCTGAATCAGCGGCAATACCTCAAGTGGGTAATACATCTTTATTAGCTCTAAGAAATATTGCGTCTCTAAGAAAAGGTCACAAATTGTTAATCAATGGTGCTTCGGGAGGAGTTGGAACGTTTGCAATTCAAATGGCAAAAATATATGAAGCCGATATTACTGCCGTTACAAGTGATAGAAATATTGAATGGATAAAAAATCAATTTGGTATTGAAAATATTATCGATTATACAAAAACTGATCTCACAGAAACATCTGATAAATATGATATTATTTTTGATGCTAATGGAAATCTTTCATTTCCAAAAATTTCTAATTCTTTATCAACAAATGGTATTTACGTTACAACAAAATTTAATATCTATAATAATATTGATACTGCAAAACAGCTATTTAAACGAAAGAAATCTCGTACAGTACTCTCTGGAAGAACATCTACATCAAACCTTGATATGTTCAGGATGTGGATGGAAGACGGTAAATTAAAACCTGTAATTGAAAAAACTTATTCATTTGATCAGTACCATGAGGCGTACGAGCATTTATCGAGCGGTAGGGCAAAAGGAAAGTTGTTAATAAAAATTAATTAATCATGCGCACTACTATTAATCAGATCATATCGCCAATAAACACATCAGATGGTGCAGGTGTTAAATTAAAGCGATCA
The DNA here is from genome assembly GCA_902584215.1 of uncultured Pelagibacteraceae bacterium. Classification (GTDB taxonomy): domain Bacteria; phylum Pseudomonadota; class Alphaproteobacteria; order Pelagibacterales; family AG-422-B15; genus CACNXQ01. Next base: position 13,770 of record CACHYW010000007.1, on the reverse strand, counting down.
ATTGGCACCCAGCTTATTGATTACTTTGACCCATTTTTGATGCTGGATGAATTTGGCTCTGATAAGAGCGATGATTACCTTGGTGGGTTTCCAGCTCACCCTCATCGGGGCATAGAAACAGTTACGTATATGTTAAATGGTGAATTTGAACATAAGGATAGTACTGGCGCAGTAGGAGTCATGAAGTCAGGTGATGTTCAATGGATGAAGACAGGAAGTGGGATTATTCACTCAGAAATGCCTGCAATGTCTGAGGGTAAATTACATGGCTTCCAGCTTTGGATAAATATGCCTGCAGAAAAAAAAATGGACGACCCTGAATATATTTACTTAAATTCAAATCAAATCAAAACATACGAAGATGCTGATGTTAAAGTGAAGGTTATTGCTGGTTCCTTTAAAGGGGCAAATGGATCCATAAAAAAACATAATATTGATCCTACGTATCTTGATATTCAAATTATTAGCGAGCAACCATTTAAATACAATCTAGAATATGAATACAACTCATTTATTTATGTATATTCTGGCAGTATTCATTTGGACGGTGATGATAGTGAAATTAAAAGTTCACATTTAATTACTTTAAATCAGGGTGGAAGTTTGGTGGTTAAAAGTGAAAATAGAGCAAAGTTTCTATTAGTATCTGGTAAGCCCATTGGCGAACCAATCGCAAGAGGTGGCCCTTTTGTAATGAATACAAGAGAAGAAATTATTTCTGCTATCAGTGAATATAAGAATGGTACATTTGTTAAAGTGGGTGCAAAGTAAATGACAAGTATTTATGATTTTTCTGTAAAAGATATAGATCACCAAGAAATAAGTCTTGAAAAATTCAAGGGCAAAACTTTGCTTATAGTCAATGTTGCTAGTCGGTGCGGTTTTACTCCGCAATACGCCGGTCTTCAGCGCTTATATGAAAAATATAAAGATAAAGGTTTTGAGATCTTAGCATTTCCATGTAATCAGTTTGGATCACAAGAAAAAGGAACTAATGATGAGATCAAGGAATTTTGCAGCTCTGAGTACAATGTGTCCTTTACACTCTTTGATAAAATTGAAGTAATTGGAGATAATGCTTCACCTTTGTTTAAAAAGCTTACTCACGATGCAGGAAGAGAAATACAATGGAACTTTACAAAATATTTAATTAACAAAGATGGTGACTTTGTACGTGGATTTGGAACTCAAAAAAAACCAGAAGAAATAGAAGAGCATATTATTAAAATATTGTAATTATGGCTGACCAAATAAATCAAATATTTGTCGAACCACAGACTTGCTATAAGTTTTTAGACAAGGAAGTCTCAGATCAATCACTTAATGATTTATATGATTTGCTGAAGTGGGGCCCTACATCTTTTAACTGTAGTCCCATGAGGTTAAAATTTCTTAAAAGCAAGCAAGCAAAAGAGAGTTTATCGCGATTTGTAAGTGAGGATAATGTTAGCAAGGTCTTGAATGCACCTGTTTGCACGATTATTGGCATGGATACCGAATTTTGGAGAGACTTACCAAAGAATTATCTTCGTGAGGACGCAAAAAAATATTTTGAAAATGACCCAGAAAAATCTCAAATTACAGCATTTAGAAATTCATCAATTCAAGGGGGTTATTTTTTGAAAGCCGCTAATGCACTCGGTCTGGCAGTAGGCCCAATGTCTGGATTTTCTAACGAATTAGTTGATGAGGAATTTTTTAATGGCACAACGATCAAAAGTAATTTTTTGTGTAACCTAGGTTACCCTGATAAAGATGGTTATTATGAAAGAGCGCAGCGTTATAACTTTAATGATATTGCGGAAATCCTCTAAGCTGCAATAAGGTTTAAGTAGGCATACTCAAGTTTTTGAATATCTCTTGATCTAATCAGATCATTGATTTCTTGCTTAAATTTTTTCGATCCAGGAACGCCAAAGCAAAGTGCTAAAAGGGGACTTAATAGTTCATAGGTTGAAATTAGATCAATATTCTCTTTCACATAATCAAAATATTTTTTTACTACAAAACTCCTATCTATCTCTATCTTTTCCAAGTGGTAAAACTTAGAGTCAACATCTTCTAAAAAAAATGGGTTGGCTTGAATTGATCGTCCTACCATCACTCCATCTAAATAATTCAATTGATCTAGACAATCATCAATATTGTCTAAACCACCATTGATTATAAATTTAATATGCGGAAACTCTTTTTTAATTTTATAAACAAAATCGTATTTAAGTGGTGGTAACGTACGGTTTCTTTTAGGGTCAAGACCTTTGAGATACGCTTTACGTGCGTGAATAAAGATAATTTTGATACCACTTTCAATAACTGTTGAAATGAAACTTTTGAAAAACTCATATGAATCAAATTCATCTACGCCAATTCGACATTTCAGTGAGACGTCCATTGAAGTTTCAGACATCATTCCTTCTAAGCATTGTTTGACCAGGGTTGCTTCTTTCATTAGACATGCGCCCATTTTACCCTGTGATACTTTTTTTGAAGGACAGCCGACATTGAGATTTATTCCCTGATAATTATATTGATTTGCAAGTTCTGTTGAATATTTTAACAGATTAACGTCAGAACCGCCCACCTGAAGTATCACAGGTGTCTCGATAGATTCTTTTCTCAGCATTTTCTTAAAGTCGCCTCGATGCAATGCTTGGCTAGCTATCATTTCTGTAAATAACACTGCTTCCTTAGATATCAATCTATACATATAGCGTGCACTTGATGTGGTTACGCCCATCATTGGTGCGACAGAAAATTTATAATCTAAATTTAATTCATTCATACTTTTTGTTTAATCGTAATTAAAACTCCACTACTTACAATGCAAAGAATACCAAAACATACAATTATATTTGGTATATCTTTAAAAAATAAAATGCTTATTAACATATTACTTATGATTTCAAAATAGTGAAATGGCGCCAAAATACTTGCTTCAGCTTTCTGATAGGCCTTAATAAATATAAAATGTACTAAAATCACAACTAATCCAATTGAACCCATCAATAGATACTGGTCAATTGTTGGAGAGCTTTCCCAAAAAAATGGAAGACACAGTGTCATTATTACGGCACCGGGTATAGCGGTGTAACATAGACTTACCCAAGGATCAGAATTGAAATTAACCCTTCTTGTGTAGATTAAGTACATGGCGTAACAAAATCCAGACAGCAGAGCCAAAAGTGAATAGAAATTAAACTCTTCAAACCCTGGTTGTATGACCAGTAATGTTCCAAAAAAACCAAAGAAGGTACAAAATATTTTAAAAGAATTTAATTGTTCTTTAAGAATATAAGAAGACATGAATACCACAATAATTGGCGCAACGAGCATTATGCTTAAGGCATTGGCAAGAGGAATTTCTGAAATAGCACCATAGAAAAAAGCAGTAGCTAAAAAAATAAAAGTTCCTCGAACAATTTGGTGTTTAGATGAGGAACTAAAAAATAATTTTTTACCCTTTATAAAATAAACAAGGGGTACCAGAAAAATAAAATGACTGAAGAACCTCGCCCAAATAATTTCTAAAATATGAATGTCTTCGCTTAAGTATTTTGCGAGCGCATCGTATAGGGGGGCAATCAGTAATCCTAAGCATAATAGCGATATGCCTAAGATAACATTCTGCTTAGGAAGCATTAATTATTTGTTAAGTTCGCGCATAGCCTGATCAATACCTTCAATGGTTAAAGGAAACATTCTATCCGAAAAAATTTGCTTTATGATTGAAGCAGATGATATGCGGTCCCAGTACCTTTCTGGTATTGGATTTAACCAAATTGCGTTTTCATAGACATTCAGAAGCCTGGTTAGCCAAGTTTCACCTGATTCTTCATTCCAAAACTCAACACTTCCACCAGGATATGTAATTTCATATGGACTCATTTCGGCATCGCCAACAAATATAACTTTATAGTCTGATGGGTATTTGTGAAGAAGATCCCAGGTCTTTATGTTCTCATTGTACCTTCTTTTATTATCTTTCCATACAGCGTCATAGAGACAGTTATGATAATAAAAATACTCCATGTGCTTAAATTCTGTTCTTGCTGCAGAAAAGAGCTCTTCACATATTTTCACATGAGCATCCATCGATCCACCTACATCGAAAAATAAAAGTACTTTTATCTTATTCCTACGTTCAGGCATCATCTTTACGTCAATGTAACCTTTATGTGCAGTAGATTTGATTGTATTATCTAAATCTAGTTCTGTTTCAACTCCTTCACGAGCAAACTTTCTTAGTCTTCGAAGTGCAACTTTAATATTACGTGTTCCCAACTCAATATCGCCATCGAGGTTGCTAAATTCTCTTTTGTCCCATACTTTTACAGCTTTTTTATTTCGACTTTCTTTTTGACCAATTCGAATACCTTCAGGATTATAGCCATATGCGCCGAAAGGAGATGTTCCTCCAGTGCCAATCCATTTACTACCGCCTTGGTGACGTTTTTTTTGTTCTTCTAATCGTTGTTTTAATGTTTCCATTAGCTTGTCCCAACCGCCTAAGGACTCAACCATTTTTTTCTCTTCGTCAGTAAGATATTTTTGCCCCATGAGCTTCAACCACTCTTCTGGTATTTCTTTTTCTGTTTCACCTTCAGAATTTTCAAGTCCTTTAAAAGAATGTCCAAAAACTCTGTCAAATTTATCAAGATACCTCTCATCTTTAACCAATGCTGATCGGCTTAAGTAGTAAAAATCATTTACATTAAAAGAGTCTACAACCCTTTTGTTCATAGCCTCCATGAGCATTAAATATTCCTTTAGGGATACAGGTAAACTTGCTTGTTTAAGGTCAAAGAAGAAATTAATGAACATAATAATTTATCTTAAAGAAAAATCAGTTCTACTCAAGATTCTCATTTTCTCTTCGAGAGATGAAAGCCAAACGCTCAAATAAATGAACATCTTGTTCATTTTTAAGAAGAGCACCATGAAGAGGTGGGATGAGTTTTTTGGGATCTTTTTCTCTTAATATTTTCGCATCCACGTCATCTGTCATTAATAGTTTAAGCCAATCAATGAGCTCAGATGTAGATGGCTTTTTTTTGATACCAGGGACTTCTCTAATATCATAAAAAATCTTGAATGCTTCCTGTATAAGGTCTTTTTTGATTTCTGGATAATGCACATTAACAATTTCTTCCATGGTCTCAGGGTCAGGAAACTTAATATAATGAAAAAAACATCTCCTCAAAAAAGCATCAGGTAGCTCTTTTTCATTATTTGAAGTAATGATTACAATAGGTCTATTTTCAGCTTTTATAGTTTCACCTGTTTCATAAACAAAAAATTCCATTTTATCTAACTCGAGAAGAAGGTCGTTTGGAAATTCAATATCTGCTTTATCAATCTCATCAATTAAAAGAACAGGTCTTTTATTGCTTTCAAAAGCATTCCACAATTTGCCTTTGCTTATATAATTTTTAATATCTTTTACTTTTTCATCTCCAAGCTGAGAGTCTCTCAATCTGGTAACCGCATCATACTCATACAGACCTTGTTGCGCCTTGGTCGTTGATTTAATATGCCATGTGATAATTTCAGCCCCTAAGGATTGAGCAACCTCATGAGCGAGCATCGTTTTGCCTGTGCCAGGCTCTCCCTTAACAATGATTGGTCTTTCCAATGTTATAGCTGCATTAACTGCAACTTTTAGGTCTTCAGTAGCTATATATGAACTTGTACCTTCAAATTTCATTAAACTGTTAAAATTGTTTCAGGAAACATATTATATTTCAGCTATATATCAATCATAAAAATTGTATTGTTCGATTGACTTAAATAACAAAAACTACTAAAAGCACCAGACTGTTTTTAATTCTAAATCCAAAAGGAGTAAACATGGTAAAACTTCCAAAGAGCTACAAGCCTTCAAAATCTGAAAAATTCATGAACGCGAAGCAAAAGGAATATTTTAGAACAAAGCTTAAAGATTGGAAGAATGACATTTATAAAGAAAGTAGAGAAACTGTTGAGAATCTCCAAGAATCAATTGCCCCAGCCGATATGTCTGATAGGGCTACCCAAGAATCGGAAAAAACACTAGAACTTAAATCAAGAGACCGACAACGAAAATTAGTTGCTAAAATAGACGAGGCGTTAGCTAGAATCGAAAACGGAAGCTATGGTTACTGTGAAGTTACAGGAGAGCCCATCAATATAGAGAGATTGGAGGCAAGACCAGTAACTACACTTAGTATAGAGGCTCAAGAAATGCATGAAAGAAAAGAAAAATTGCATTCTGATGACTAAAAAAACTTATTAACAAAGAAAATCTGCCAAATTCATATATTTATACACGTATTTTGCTTATGGATGTAACATCTGTAAATAGAATCACCTGTTGATAAAAATATAAAATATAAGAACATTAATTGAACAAATTACATTTTATATAATAAAAACAGTAATTTAAATAGTATTGTAAAATTAGAACAAAGTGTGTACATTGAGAACAGTTATTAATTACAGTTTGGAGAATGAAGATGAGCAAAGCAAATTTGAAAGTAGTAGACGATAAAAAGATGGACAACTCTGAAAAAGCAAAAGCTTTAGATGTAGCAATGTCGCAAATTGAGCAGACTTATGGAAAAGGTTCAATTATGAAACTGGGGCAAAGAACTGCCATGGATATTGAAGCTATTTCAACTGGATCCTTGTCATTAGATGTAGCGCTAGGAATAGGTGGTTTACCAAAAGGTCGTATCGTTGAAATCTATGGCCCTGAGTCATCAGGTAAAACGACTTTAGCACTTCATGTAATCGCAGAAGCACAAAAGAAAGGTGAGAACTGTGCATTCATTGATGCAGAGCATGCATTAGATCCTGCGTACGCAAAAAAATTAGGAGTGAATATTGATGAATTGCTAATTTCTCAACCCGATACTGGGGAGCAAGCATTAGAGATTACTGACTCACTAGTAAGGTCTAAGGCGATATCCGTATTAGTAGTTGATTCAGTAGCTGCATTAACACCAAAGGCAGAAATCGAAGGTGAAATGGGTGATGCGCATATGGGTCTTCAAGCTAGATTGATGAGTCAGGCATTGAGAAAGTTAACTGGATCAGTTTCTAAATCTAATTGCATGGTTATCTTCATCAATCAAATTAGAATGAAAATTGGGGTAATGTTTGGCAGTCCCGAGACAACCGCAGGTGGAAATGCTTTAAAATTTTATTCATCATGTAGATTGGATATTAGAAGGATTGGTGCGATTAAAGATAAAGACGAAATTATTGGAAATCAAACGAGAGTTAAAGTTGTGAAGAATAAGGTTGCACCACCATTTAGATTGGTTGAGTTTGATATAATGTACGGCGAAGGTATTTCAAAGTTAGGTGAGCTTATTGACCTTGGAGTTAAGGTAGGAACTATTGAAAAATCGGGAGCATGGTTCTCATATAAAGGGGAGAAGATTGGTCAAGGAAGAGAGAATTCTAAGATCTTTCTCAAAGAAAATCCTGCTATAGCTCAAGAAATTGAATCGATAATTAGAGGACAGTCAGAAGAAATGCCTGAACAAATTGGAGAAACCTCTAAAACCGAAGAATTAGAAGAAGAATAGATTTTAATCATTATAATTGATCATAGCAAGGAGGCGCTGAAAAGCGCCTTTTTGCGTTTTATTCAACAGGGTGTTATACGTAACATATGAGAATTAATGATCTAAGAAATGCTTTCATATCATATTTTAAAAATGAGGGGCATGAGCACGTTCATTCGAGCCCCCTTGTTCCACAAAATGATCCAACACTTATGTTTGCTAATTCAGGAATGGTGCAATTTAAAAATGTTTTTACTGGATTAGAAAATAGAGACTACAAAAGAGCAGTTACCGCACAAAAATGCATTAGAGCTGGCGGTAAACATAATGATTTAGAAAACGTTGGATATACTTTAAGACATCATACTTTTTTTGAAATGCTAGGAAATTTTTCTTTTGGAGATTATTTTAAAGATGATGCAATTAATTATGCTTGGAAGTTTATCACATCTGATCTCGCTATAAATAAAGAGAAACTATGCGTTACAATTTATCATGATGACGAACAAGCATATGCTGCGTGGAAAAAAGTTGCTGGCCTGAGTGATGACAGGATAATTAGAATTTCAACCAAGGACAATTTTTGGTCCATGGGTGAAACAGGCCCATGTGGACCATGTTCTGAGATATTTTATGACCATGGTGAGACATTTAGTGGAAAGTTACCCAGTGAAGCTGACGAAACTGGAGATAGATTTGTTGAAATATGGAATCTAGTTTTTATGCAATTCGAACAGTTGAATTCTAACGAGAGAATTGATCTACCTAAGCCCTCAATTGATACAGGTATGGGAATAGAGAGAATTGCCGCCGTCATGCAAGGTACAAATGATAACTACCAAGTTGATAGCATAAAAGAAATTATTAACAATTCAATAGATCTAACTAAGGCTGATGAGAATAAGTTAATTTCAAGTCATAGAGTGATAGCAGATCATCTACGTTCTTCATGTTTCTTAATAGCTGATGGCGTATTACCTTCTAATGAGGGAAGAGGCTATGTGCTGAGAAGAATCATGAGAAGAGCGATGCGTCATGTTCATCTGCTTCAATACAAAGATACTTTAATGCATCAATTGGTCCCAACCTTAATACTTAACATGAAGGACTCTTATCCAGAACTGTTAAGGGCAGAAGTATTAATCAAAGAGACATTAAAGTATGAAGAGGAAAAATTTAAAAATCTTTTAGAAAAAGGTATTACGCAATTAGACTCTATATCTCAAAATCTTGGACTTAATGATATTTTTCCAGGAGAGTCTGCATTTAAGCTCTATGATACTTATGGGTTTCCAATTGATCTAACTCAGGACATATTAAAAAGTAAAAACATTTCTATAGATATTGAAAGTTTCAATAAAAAACTTGAGGCGCAAAAAGAATTAGCACGAAAAAATTGGTCAGGTACAGGAGGAACTGCCACAGATAAGATTTGGTTTGAATTAAATAACGAATTACCTGCAATAGAATTTCTTGGATATACTAGTACAGAAACGCAAGGAGAAGTTTTGTCAATAATCAAAAATGATCAAAGGGTGAATAAGTTAGAAGGCAACGTTACTGGAGCGCTCATACTAAATCAAACTGTTTTTTATGCAGAGTCAGGTGGGCAAATCGGGGATACAGGAATAATAAAAGGAGAGAATTTTGAGTTCAAAGTTAAAGACACTCAAAAAAGAGGGCAAGTAATTATTCATATAGGCGTCATGGTTAGAGGAAAAATAGAAATTGGCTACAATGCACTGTTATCGGTTGATCAAAAGCAAAGAAATGATTGTCGGGCATATCACTCAGCTACGCATATTTTGCACCAATCTCTAAGAGATAGGTTAGGGGAGCACGTTACGCAGAAAGGATCTTTAGTTTCAAATGATAAATTAAGGTTTGATTTTAGTCATCATAAATCAATGACAAATCTAGAAATTGAAGATGTACAAAATAAAGTAAATGAAATTATCAAGAATGGTTCTGAGGTAGAAACACAAATAATGTCCCCGGATGATGCCGTAAAGGCTGGGGCTCTCGCCCTTTTTGGAGAAAAGTATTCTGATGAAGTAAGGGTTCTGAAAATAGGTAAATTAAATGACAAAATATATAGTACTGAGTTATGCGGAGGAACACATGTCTCAAATACAAGCGAAATTGGTGAATTGAAAATTATTAGTGAGTCTTCTGCTGCATCTGGTGTAAGAAGAATTGAGGCTTTAAGAGGTGATGATTTATTAAGATATAATGAAGAGAAGAAGAATGAAAATCTAAGGTCAGAAGAAAAAAGATTAGATCTAAAAAAAGAAAAAGAAATTTCTACCGTAAACATAAAACTTCTTAAAGAAGCAATACAAATGAGCATTAGTAATGAGTATGATCAAAATATAATTATTGAATTTTGTGAAAATGTTCCAATTAATGAATTAAGGCCGCTAATAGATAAGTTTAAAAAGTTAATTTCTGGAGATGGTGTTATAATTATCTGTGCTAAAAAGGATGATAAGTTAAGTTTCTTAATTGGCGTTACTGATCTACTAGCTAACAAAATAGGAGCTGACGAAATAGCTAAATATGCATCTTCTATATCAAATGGCAAAGGTGGTGGAGGCAGAAAAGATTTTGCTCAATCAGGAGGTATGCTAATTAATGAAAATGATCAAAAAAAGAAACTGCGAGAGTTTATTATTGATAAGTTACTGTAAGCTTTTTATTAAGGTTTCGTTCAATAATTTCTAAAAAATCTTCAGTACTATGCCAATCTTGTTCATGAGGCATTAATAAAGCTAGATCTTTTGTCATTGAGCCACTTTCAACTGTCTCAACACATACTTTTTCTAATTTATCTGCAAATTTAATTAGTTCATCATTCTCATCTAGTTTTCCACGATATTTAAGACCTCTTGACCATGCAAAGATAGAGGCAATTGGGTTAGTCGAGGTCTGTTTACCCTCCTGATGCAATCTGTAATGTCTTGTGACTGTTCCATGAGCAGCCTCTGCCTCGATTGTCTTTCCGTCGGGGGTCATTAATACACTTGTCATGAGACCTAGAGATCCAAATCCCTGAGCAACAGTATCAGATTGTACGTCCCCGTCATAGTTTTTACAGGCCCATACAAATTTTCCATTCCATTTTAATGCAGATGCAACCATATCATCTATTAATCTGTGTTCGTAGTCTAAATTGAGTGATTTAAATTTATCAGCGAAATCATTTTCATATACTTCTTGAAATAGATCTTTGAACCTGCCGTCGTATTGTTTTAAGATAGTATTTTTTGTTGATAAATAAACTGGCCATTCACGCATTAATGCATAATTCATACATGACTTTGCAAAGTCTCTGATTGACTCGTCCGTATTATACATTGCCATAGCTACGCCACTCGATTGAAATTCATAAACTTCTTTTTCAATGGGTTCAATATTTGGATCCTCAGGAGTCCATTTAATGCTTAACTTTCCTTTGCCAGGCACTTTAAAATCTGTTGCTTTGTATTGATCTCCAAAAGCGTGTCTACCAACAACTATTGGATCAGTCCATCCAGGTACAAGTCTTGGAATATTTTTGCAAACAATCGGCTCTCTAAAAACTGTTCCACCAAGTATATTTCTTATAGTTCCATTTGGCGATCGCCACATTTCTTTTAGTTTAAATTCCTCAACACGGTCTTCATCAGGTGTTATGGTGGCACATTTGACACCAACCCCATATTTTTTTATAGCATTTGCAGAGTCGACTGTAATTTTATCATTGGTTCTATCTCTGCTTACCACTCCGAGATCATAATAATCAAGTTCAATATCAAGATATGGAAGAATGAGTTTATCTTTAATAAACTGCCATATAATTCTTGTCATCTCATCGCCATCTACCTCAACTAATGGCGTTTTAACTTTAATCTTATTCACAAATTTCCAGTTCTTTTTTTAATTCTGAGTGATTTTTGACTACTTTATATGCTTCTTTCATTTTTTCTCCAGCAAAATCCTCATCAATAAGACGATCTATTAGATTAATAAGCTCATCCCAAAAATTATTTAGATTATAAATATAAATAGGCTTTTCATGAAGGCGCAGTTGTTTCCAAGAATATACTTCAAAAAATTCTTCCAAAGTTCCAATTCCTCCAGGAAAAATAACAAAACAGTCTGCCTGCATAAACATTTCCATCTTTCTTTCATGCATAGTTTTGACTATCTTAAGATTATTGAGGCTGTCGTTCTTCTTTTCTATATCTATTAAATGCTCAGTAATTACTCCATATACATTGCCTCCACTTTCAAGAACACTATTAGCTAATATGCCCATTAAACCCATGTTGCCACCACCATAGATAAGCTTGATTTTATGTTTTGCTAAAAGCGATCCAAGTCTTTTAGCTTCGTTTTTATAGATACTATTTACATGATTGGAGGAACCACAGTAAACAGCTATTGACCTCATTAATCTGCCAAAACCTTATCATTGAGTATTTTGGACTTACTATAAAATATATTGTTAAGACTTTTTGGTAATGCAAGAAGAGCAGGTGTAACAAACAATGTGGCAACAGAAGCAAAACCGATACCCCAAATAAGTGACCAAGCAAGAAGAACAAAAAAGTATGTTTCTTCACTCTTATATGCAATCGTTCTGTCAAAAATATCTAAACTTATTTGGAGTGCTGATGGAAGTAGACCAGTAATTGTCGTTATTGTTGTTAAAAAAATTGGTCTGATTCTATTTTTACATGCAACTATAATTGCCTCGTAGACATTGCTTCTATCTTCTAAAAGTTCTTTGCGATAACTGTCAATTAAAATTATATTATTATTAACAACAATTCCCATACAAGCAACAATGCCTAAACCTGAAAATACAATACTGAATTTTAAATCAAGCAATAGAGTTCCAAGTAATATGCCTCCAATTGAAAGGATTACAGAAAATAAAATTATAAATGTATGATAAAAGTTATTAAACAAGGTAATCAAGACTATAAAGATACCCACTAATGCTCCAAAGAATGCTAATATTAAAAAGTTCATCGAGCTGGCCGAGTCTTCAGCTTCACCGGCAAATTTAATAAATACATTTGAAGGTAAATTTAATTCATCTACCCATTTTGATAGTTCCTGCTTTACCACTGATGCGTTTAATTCATCATTGATATTTGCATCAATTACAAGTGTTCTCATGCCTTGTTGCTTTCCAATGGTAAAAACTTTTTCTCTTTTTTGCTTATCAACAAAGTTGGATAATGGAACTAGACCTTGAGAAGTTGAAATATTTGTTCTTTCAATCGAGGAGAAAGTTTTTTCGTCAGAAGGTAAATAAATTTTTACGGGTATTCTCTCCTCAGCATTATCTGGAATAATATTACCAATTGTAAGACCTGAAGTAGCAATTTTAATACTGTCGCCAATTGTATTTTTTGATAGATCATATTTTTTTGTTTCATTTGAATCGATATTATAGATCCATTCAATCCCTGTAATTGGATTTTTAATATTTTGATCAGTAAACGAATCATCTTTTGTTAATTTCTGCAGTACAATTCCTGCAAATTGCCTAATTTTAGTTGAGTCTGCAGACTGAACTTCAATTGTGAGATCTTTTGCCCACTGAGAACCGCTATAATCGTTTGCATTAACACTAATGTTTAAACCCTGAATTACTGATAACCTTTTTTTTAGGTCTTCAATAACTAAATCAGTATCTGGCCGATCCTTAAAGTCAATTAAATCTACCCAAATATCTGCCACCATATCTGTTGGGTTATTATCAAATAACCATATTCTATCTCGATAGATCGTATTTCCATAAAAATTCTTAATATGAGGATGACCAACTATTACATCAATTGTTTCTTCTAGATAACCTCTTGACTCTGAAGGAGATAAATTGCCTTTTGCCAAGATTTCTATTTCTAGACTGTTTGCCTTATCTTCAGCAAAAAAAACATATTCAGTGTTAGATTTTATTATTCCAAATACGATTGTTGAAAATATAAGAATACCAAATAATGAAATTTTTATTGGATTTACAATTATATAATTAATAATTGTTCCATAGTAAGTATAAAACAAACTATCGTAAGGATCTTTTTTTGTAACCATTCCTGCAGTCTTCATTCCAAAAGATGACCCAAGTACAGGAATTATAATCATTGTAACAAAGAAAGAGCATAACAATACAACAAGAACTGTCCTCGGAATTACTCGTATCCATACACCAAAAAAATCTGGC
>CACHYW010000006.1 GCA_902584215.1 uncultured Pelagibacteraceae bacterium | reverse complement strand
AGAAAATATTGAAGAAGCAAAAGAATGTCTCAATAAAGGGAATTTAATAGTTGGAACAATCGATACATGGTTGATATGGAATTTTACAAAAGGATCAGAACATTCTACCGATGTAACAAATGCATCCAGAACAATGCTCTATAGTATCGCTGATGATCAATGGGATGACGAACTGCTCGATATATTTGTATTACCAAAGAGTATACTTCCTCATGTTAAAAACTCAGTTGATGATTTTGGTAAAATTGCACCTGACTTTTTTGGAAATGAAATTCAAATTGGTGGAGTTGCTGGAGATCAGCAGGCAGCTTCTGTTGGTCAATCTTGCTTTAAAGAAGGTATGGTAAAATCAACTTACGGTACAGGCTGTTTTTTACTAATGAATACAGGGGATAATATTTTAAATTCTCAATCAAACCTACTTTCCACAGTAGCTTATAATATTAAGGGCAAAAAAAGTTACGCAATTGAAGGCAGTATATTTAATGCTGGAACAGTTGTGCAATGGATGCGTGATGAATTAGAATTTTTTAATCACGCTTCAGAGGTTGAGAGCTTAGCAAGCAAAAGCTCTAATGATATACATTTTGTACCAGCATTTACTGGACTAGGAGCTCCTTATTGGAGATCAGATATCCGAGGTCAAATTTCTGGTATTACGAGGGATACCTCAAAAGCTGATATTGCTATGGCGGCTCTTAAATCTGTTTGTTTTCAAACTAGAGATTTATTTGAGTGTCTCTTAAATGACTCAAATCTTACTAGAGAGAAGTTTATAATTCGTGTCGATGGAGGAATGACAAGCAATAATATGATGATGCAATTTTTGTCTGATATTCTGCAGGTAAAAATAGAAAGACCGGCGAACCAAGAATCTACAGCAATTGGAGCCGCGTACTTAGCAGGTATTTATGCTGGCATATACAAAGATGTTGCAGACGTAGAAAAATTGTGGAAGACTGATCAAATATTTGAGCCGAAAATTTCAATTGATCAAGCTGAACAATTCTATGACGGCTGGAAAAAAACAATAGAAAGACTAATAAGCGATGGTTGATGTAAAAAATTCAGTTTCAAAAGAAGAATGGGATGTAAGAGTAGATCTAGCAGCCTTTTATAGAACAATACCTTACTTTGGTTGGGATGATTTAATTTTTACCCATATATCTGCAAGAGTACCTGGTACTGAAGATCATTTTTTAATAAACCCATATGGATTTTTGTTTGATGAAATAACAGCTTCAAACCTAGTAAAAGTTGATATTAACGGCAAGATTATCAGTGAGACTAACAATCCTATTAATCCTGCTGGATTTATTATTCATAGCGCAATTCACGAAGCAAGAAGCGATGCTCATTGTATTGTTCATTTACATTCAGATGATGGTGTTGCAGTAGCTTCCTTAAAAGATGGTCTCTTGCCCTTGGCGCAAACTGGAATGCTTGTTCGTAACCAAATCGCTTACCATGATTATGAAGGTGTTGCTCTACTTGAGGATGAGAAAAAAAGACTTGTTGCTGATTTAGGGGATAAAAATTTAATGATTTTACGTAACCACGGTACTTTAGCTGCAGGTAAAAATGTTGCCGATGCTTTTACTTATATCTACTTTTTAGAAAGAGCATGTACTTATCAAGTTCGTGCAATGGCTGGCAAACTAGAATTAAATAACCCATCACCAGAGGCAATCGAAACTACCAGACAGCAAGGGGAGGCTACTCAAGGAATGGCTGGAGCACTTTTATGGCCAGCAGTAAGAAGAAAGATGGAAAAATTAGATTCATCATTCATGAATTAGAAATCGATTATAATTGACGAACTATCCATTTACAGACATAGTTTCTTTCGGAAAAATCGAATATTCAAGACAAATACAATAGGAGAAATTAATGAAAATATTATGCATTTTATATGATGACCCAAAAGGTGGAATGCCATCGAAGTATGCTTTAGATGATATTCCAAAGTTAGATAAGTATCCTGATGGCATGACACTTCCATCACCCAAGGCAATAGACTTCATACCTGGCGAGTTGTTAGGCTGCGTATCAGGTGAGCTTGGTTTGAGAAAATTTCTTGAAGATGCTGGACATACACTTGTTGTTACATCCGATAAAGACGGTGATGGCTGTCAAGCTGATAAAGAATTAGTAGATGCAGATGTAGTTATATCTCAACCCTTCTTTCCTTACTATCTAACAAGGGAAAAGATGGAGACAGCTCCAAATCTAAAAATGGCAATTACAGCAGGAATTGGTTCAGATCATGTTGATTTACAAGCTGCAATGGATCGTAAAGTTGATGTTGTAGAGGTAACTTTTTGTAATTCAAGATCAGTTGCAGAACATATTGTTATGCAAATTCTATCTTTGGTCAGAGATTACCACAATCAACATAGAATTATTAATGAAGGTGGATGGAATATTGCTGACGCTGTACAGCGCTCTTATGATCTTGAAGGTATGCACGTTGGAACCGTGGCAGCTGGTCGTATTGGTTTAGATGCATTAAGAAAATTAAAACATTTTGATGTTCATATGCACTACTTTGATCGACATAAACTACCCGATGAAGTTGAAAAAGAATTAAACCTTACTTTTCATGAGTCAGTTGAGTCTATGGTAAAGGTTTGTGATGTAGTAACAATTAACTGTCCACTGCACCCTGAAACCGAGCATATGTTTAATGATGAATTAATAGGTAAGATGAAAAGAGGAGCATACATTGTAAACACTGCTAGAGGTAAAATTTGCGATAAAGATGCAATTGCCCGTGCACTTGAATCTGGTCAGCTCAGTGGTTATGCAGGAGATGTATGGTTTCCTCAACCAGCACCAAATGATCATGTGTGGAGAACAATGCCTCATCACGGAATGACTCCGCATACCTCAGGAACGTCGCTATCAGCGCAAGCAAGATATGCTGCAGGTGTAAGAGAAATCCTTGAATGTTTCTTTGATGGATCACCTATAAGAGATCCATATCTTATTGTTCAAAATGGCGAACTAGCTGGTATGGGGGCCCACTCCTACAGTAAAGGTACTGCAACAGGTGGCTCTGAGGAAGCGGCTAAGTACCAAAAAAAATAATTGTTTTTTCTATAGGACGGAGGAAATTCCGTCCTATATAATATGAATATGAGTAGCGTATTTAAAAATTATTTTTCTCATTCAACCGTAATAGGCTTTATCTTGATGGCTGTATTTGGTGCAGTTTACATTTTCAATACTGGCCTTGTAAATGAGTATCTAATTTGGATATTTATTCCAATCTTACTCGCTCCATTTTATGAATGGTATGTTCACAAATACCAGCTACATGTTGAACTTACAAAAAAAGATGGTTGGTATAGAAGATACCAAATAGTTCTTCATCATGGACATCATCGAGATCCCGACAACATAAAACTTCAGTTCGCACCTTGGAGATATCTAATTTATACATACGGTCAGGTTTATTTATTTTATTCATTAATTTTTTGGAGTTTTGGTGCTGCCATGGTTCCATTTACTGGACACCTTATATATCATCTTTGGTACGAGTGGATACATTTAGCGCACCATTCAAAAAACTATAAACCTTTAACTAAAATTGGTAAGAGTCTTCGTGACGCACATATGAGTCATCACTTTCATAATGAAAATTATAATTGGGGTATTACAAATATGATTGGTGATTATTTTTTCAAAACTCTGAAAGACAATAGATCTATTGCTAAAAGCACTACTACTAAATCAATTAACGGCTATACAGATTAATTTTTTTTAATGGAGTCCCCATACACGGACTTGAACTGCTAATCTGTTGATTATAAATCAATTGGTCGATATACTCTCTAATTATTATTAAAAAATATGGAGTAATAAATGTTTGTATCTTTTACCGATTGGGAATTTGACGGAAATATTAATAATGCTGTTGAAAATATGAAAGGTTTTTGGCCTGAGATGAAAAAGCACGGAGCAACTAATATGCGCGCAACAGTCACGGGCGAAAAAACACTCAGAACTATGACTATCTGGAGCAGCGAGGAACAAGTGAAAGCTAACATTGATGAAATTAGAGCAGCGGCTGGTAAAGCTGTAGGCATGACCACAACAGGTGGAATGATGGGTACAGTTGCAGTCGAGCTTGACTGATTAATAAATGAGTGGGTTGAGAAATCATCCCACTCAATATCAAAATCAAATTATTAAGTTAATTCACAAATATCAGCTGTTACCTTACAAGCAAATTTATGTCATAGAAATCTATACCAATGAAAAGGTGGTGCCCCCACACGGACTTGAACCGCGAACCTATTGATTACAAATCAATTGCTCTACCAATTGAGCTATAGGGGCTAAGAGGCATTCAATAATTTTATAAATATTGAATGAAAACTTATAAATTACATATAATTTTTAGTCTATAGATTTAATCTGATATAGTAATCGTAACAGATGGACGCCCTACATCAATTGTGCAGAATTCTGTCCCAGGGCTTGGATCTTCGTCTGCAGTATATTGTGCGAATTGTGCTCTAAGTCCACCCGTAACATCAAATGCCATTTTTAAAGTTGGGGGTGTATCTGATGTTCTTGTGTAGGGAGAAGTCAGTTTATAAATCATAACAAGCCCTTCATCGGAAGATGATAAACCACTCTGCCAAATAATCTGTCTGGTTATTTCGTTTCCAGTACCATCTTCCTGCCATACTCCAGAGTAATCATTATAGTAACTATAATTTCCACATGATGAAGTTGTTGCAGAATTATAACCCGCTGAGTCAAGTGGAGTGACTGAAACAAATTCTAGTTCCTGAAAAGTCGTAAAATCATTTGAGCCACAACCTGCGTTCCAGTCAGGTGTAGCAAGAGGATTATCTTGACTATTTCCTCTCGATGCAGACCATGATTCAGCATTGGCATTTCCGTAGAAATCTTCATTACCTGGCCCATTCATAAAATATATAGCTTGTTCACTCGGCGCTCCTGATATAGAGCCAAGTGGCGCAGACGATCCATTTGTATTAGTATTGGAGCTGTTTGTTACACATTGACTTAAACTTCCGTTATAATTAGAGTCGTTTTGCCATTGTATCGTATCTCCGTTAGCATCTTTTGGCTCAACTGATCCTGTCAGCCACATTGTTCGAGAAATTGTTGCCTTCATATAATTATAAGTTACGTTTTTAGGTATCCCTTCTGTACCAGCAGCAGTGCAAGCAACAGCTCCTGGAGCCACTCCAGCTAGATCACACCTGCCATTGTCTTCTGTTACATTTGGAGTAAAGGTGACATCATTTTCTCCATTGCATATTCCCGTCGAAATATCAAAAGAGGCACAAAGTTCCATAGATAGTGGTTTGACTTTGAATACAGTAGGCGTTCCGTATGCTCCATAAGTCCACGCTCCACTCACATTTGAATTCGCTATGGCATTTGTAAATGCAAATAATAGAATTGTGATCTTAAGAAGCAATAATTTGATAATATAATTCATGTTCAAGTCCCTCTTACAATTATGAATCCACCTTCACCAGTCTTCTGAGTAATTATATTATTCGTTCTCCTTACCTTGCCGAGCATCTCATTTGACATGTCAACTAGAGGAAAAATATTTTCTGAGATTGTTTCATTGAAAATTGTTGGAGTTGATGAGTTATTTGGCCACTTAAAGGTCAGCTTATAAAAATCTTCGTCATCCGAGCTGTTATCAATATCATTTTTGCCATACTCAAAGACAATACCTTGAAGCACATTAGCTTCAAGTGATATTCTATTGCCTTCTAAATCAGCTCCTTGCCTGTCCCAACTGTATCCAGTATAAATAATTTTAGCCCAAGGTAGATATGGAGCTGCACCTACAATGGAATAATCATATCCATTTACAACTTCTTCGACAATTGTAGAAGATCCAGAAGTATAGCTCACACTATCTGATAAGCGGTCGTAAACATTTGCATAAAGTTGAAAATTACTGGCTGAATATTCAACGCCAATACTTCCTCTTTGATGACCTTCATCAAATTCGTAATCGTGAAAAATATTTAAACCTAACACTGCACTATCGTTATTTGTTAGAGTTCTAAAACCTAGTCCTGCATTTAAAACTGTTCTTTCATCTCCATTAGCAAATGGTTCCTGATTGCCAATTCGTATTTGAGTAAAATATAAATGTTTATCACTAAGTTTATCATATGGATTAATTACAATTGGTCTCACAACAAGTGCTGAATATTTTAAATCATAGTTGTCCTGCTCAGAAATCGTTATTTCAGTAACTCCCTCACCAGGAATTAGTTCAGATATTGAGTTACCTATGCCAGCAAGGCCTTGTGAGAGTTTGTCGTCGATAATTTTACTTAGTGTATCATTAGCGCTAACCGCAAAAGCAGATGATAAAAACAAGAAAATAATAGATAGCTTTTTAAAGAAAGTCATTATCGAAAATATACATTTATTTTTTAATAAATTCCACAAAATATAATGAGGAATTACAGCTAAATAATAGTTTTTTTTATTAAATATATATATTCTTTAGGTGAATATAAATTATTATAAAAGCATGAAAAAATTTTTAGATTTTATAGGCGGTCAAATCGCTCTCGCATACCTGATTGTGTTTTTTATACTTGTGATCGCTATGATTTCGCTAGCTATTTAGATTAATAACTAGTCAATCATACTTTTGGATATATGAAAAAATGCGATAGCAGCAGTATTGGATACATTTAAACTTTCGATCTGATTATTCATCTCAATTTTGATAATCTCGTCACAAATAGAAGAAGTAATTTTTCTTATTCCTCTATGTTCTGATCCTAATACAATCACCACTTTTTTTGGGTAATTAATTTGGTCAATTGTTTTATTTGTATTTACATCTAAACCATAGATCCAATAACCTGAGTCTTTTAGTAATTTAATACAGGAGCTTATATTTTTAATTTTTGCAAATGGTAATTTATCGATGCCTCCAGATGCTGCTTTGGTTAAAAATGCGTTTTCATTAACTGAGTTATTTTCCGTCATGATAACGCCATTTAATTTAAATGCTAAAGCTGATCTAAATATTGCTCCAACATTTTGGGGGTCTTCTAATTGATCCAGCAAAACAATTAGAGATTTGTTAGACCTCACATTACTAATCAGCTCCTTTAATTCTTGATTAGCAATTTTGTTTGCTTTGAGACAGATTCCTTGATGGTTAGACTTCTCTCCTAATAAGTTTTCAATTTCTTCTCGATTTTTAATCTTTTTAATAATCTTTAAATCTTTTAGATTTACCTGTTTTTCTAACTTCTTTTTTGCCTCTGCAGTGAAGACAATTTCATATTTCTCTCTTTTTTTATTCTTTAAGGCTGCAACAACAGCATGATGGCCAACAATCCAATACTTAGAATTTTGCCTTTTTTTAAGGGGTTTTTTAAATTTATTTCTCATCAACAGATCAATTTAGCATTTAAAATAATTTTGGGTCAAAAATATTAATATTTATTGATTTAGGGTCTTTTTTTACATATAAGTCACCCCTTAAGGTTCATTAGACTATGTCTAGGGAAACTTATCTTGAGATGTTGAAAAACTATCTCGGGAGGGGTGCCCGAGTGGTTAAAGGGGACGGGCTGTAAACCCGTTAGCTATGCTTACGTTGGTTCGAATCCAACCCCCTCCACCACGTAAAGGTACCTTAGGGTAGCTTGAGGGAATTAGCGGGTGTAGCTTAGTGGTAAAGCTCCAGCCTTCCAAGCTGATTACGAGGGTTCGATTCCCTTCACCCGCTCCATAACTAAAGTTGTTTAAAAAACTGAGAGGACAAAAAAAATGGCTAAAGAAAAATTCGATCGTAGTAAACCGCATTGTAACGTTGGCACTATTGGTCACGTGGATCATGGTAAAACTACTTTGACCGCAGCAATCACAAAAGTATTATCTGAGTCTGGTGGTGCTGAATTTACTGCTTATG
Source organism: uncultured Pelagibacteraceae bacterium (assembly GCA_902584215.1). Classification (GTDB taxonomy): domain Bacteria; phylum Pseudomonadota; class Alphaproteobacteria; order Pelagibacterales; family AG-422-B15; genus CACNXQ01. The sequence continues at coordinate 35,631 of CACHYW010000006.1, read as the reverse complement.
ACGCAATTGATAAGGCACCAGAAGAAAAAGAGCGTGGAATTACAATTTCTACAGCTCACGTTGAATACACAACTGATGCAAGACATTATGCTCACGTAGATTGTCCTGGTCATGCCGACTATGTTAAGAACATGATAACTGGCGCAGCTCAAATGGATGGCGCTATATTAGTTGTTAATGCAGCAGATGGTCCTATGCCTCAAACAAGAGAACACATTTTGTTAGCACGTCAAGTCGGTGTTCCAGCAATTGTTGTTTATCTTAACAAAGTTGACCAAGTTGACGATGCTGAATTGCTCGAGCTCGTTGAAGTCGAAATTAGAGATATTCTGAATGAATATGATTTTCCTGGTGACACAACTCCGATCGTTAAAGGCTCAGCTTTAGCGGCAGTTGAGAGCAGAGATGACGAAATAGGGAAGAATTCTATTGCGGAATTAATGAAAGCTGTTGATGAATTTATTCCACAACCAGAGAGAGATAAGGATAAGCCATTCCTTATGCCAATTGAGGACGTATTTTCAATTTCTGGAAGAGGTACTGTATGCACAGGTAGAGTTGAAAGTGGAATTGTTAAAGTTGGTGAAGAACTTGAAATCGTAGGAATCAAGGACACACAAAAAACAACGTGTACTGGAGTAGAAATGTTCAGAAAGCTTCTTGATACAGGTGAAGCTGGAGACAATATTGGTGCTCTTTTAAGAGGTGTTGAAAGAGATCAGGTTGAGAGAGGCCAAGTACTTGCTCATCCTGGAACTATCACTCCTCATACAAAATTCAAATGTGAAGCTTATGTTCTTAAAAAAGAAGAGGGTGGAAGACATACACCTTTCTTTACAAACTACAGACCTCAGTTTTATTTTAGAACAACTGACGTTACAGGTGTATGTAAGCTTCCTGACGGTACAGAGATGGTTATGCCAGGTGATAACATTTCAATGGAAGTTGAGATGATAGCGCCAATTGCAATGGATAAAGGAGTTCGTTTTGCGATCAGAGAAGGTGGACGCACAGTCGGTTCTGGAGTTGTAACGGAAATTATCTCGTAACTGGAGGAGTGTAGCTCAACTGGTAGAGCACCGGTCTCCAAAACCGGGGGTTGGGGGTTCGAGTCCCTTCGCTCCTGCCACTTAAGGTAAAATTATGAAACCATTAAAATTTATACAAGAAGTGAGAAGAGAAGGAGGCAAAGTGACTTGGCCTTCTTCTAGAGAAACTCTTACAGGATCCGTGATGGTGGTAATCATTACTGCATTTGCGGCAGTATTTTTCTTAATAATTGACCAAATTTTTAGTTTTGGTCTTGATAGACTGATCGGACTAGTTGTTTAAATGACACATAAATGGTACATAGTGCATGCTTATTCAGGTTTCGAGAAAAAAGTTGCTTCTGCAATCTTGGATAAAGCTAAAACAAAAAACATAGAGACTTCATTTAGTGAAATCATTGTACCTACAGAAGAGGTTATTGAAGTCAAAAAAGGTAGGAAAAGAAATGCTGAAAGAAAGTTTTTTCCTGGCTATGTCCTAACAAAAATGGAAATGACGGATGAAACATATCATATGGTCAAGGCCCTTCCAAAAGTTAGTGGTTTTTTAGGACATACTCAAGGTAAGCCTTCAGCAGTTCCCGAAAAAGAAATAAATAAAATTTTACAAGATATTGAAGAAGGTGTAACTAGTCCAAAACCGTCTATTACATTTGAGGTTGGTGAACAAGTTAGAGTGAGTGACGGTCCCTTTGCATCGTTTAATGGGTTAGTTGAAGAAATTGATGAAGAAAGATCCAGGGTCAAAGTATCTGTTTCAATCTTTGGCCGTTCAACACCTGTAGAACTTGAGTATACTCAGGTGGAAAAAGCATAATATGGCAAAAGAAGTTGAAGGAAAATTAAAACTACAAGTACCAGCAGGACAAGCAAATCCATCTCCGCCGGTGGGTCCAGCTCTCGGACAAAGAGGTATTAACATAATGGATTTCTGTAAAGTGTTTAATGAGAAGAGCAAAGGTGAGCAACCAGGTATTATGTTGCCTGTAGTTGTTACATATAACACTGATAAAAGCTTTAATATTGAGATTAAGTTACCCCCAGCTTCGTTTTTTATAAAAGAAGCATTAAAAATTAAAAAGGGTTCTAAAGAACCTGGTAGAGATATGATTTCAACAATCTCAATGTCTCAATGTAAAGATATTGCTCAAAAAAAATTAAAAGATCTAAATGCAAATACAGTAGAGCAAGGGGTAAAGATAATTGTTGGTTCTGCCAAATCAATGGGTATTGAGGTAACAAATTAATGAGCAAAAGAATGAAAAATATTTTGAGCGAAAATGACTTAGAAAAGTCATACGATATAGCCGATGCAGTTGATATAGCTCTAAAAACATCAACAACTAAATTTGATGAAACAATTGATTTATGTATGAACCTTAATATTGATCCAAAAAATGGAGAGCAAAATGTTAGAGGTAAAATTAAATTACCTAAAAGTTTAGGCAAACAAGTTAAGGTTTGTGTATTCGTTCCTGAGGACAAACAGCAAGAAGCAAAAGAAGCTGGTGCTGATATAGTAGGATCTGACGAACTCATTCAAAAAGTTGAAGCTGGCTTTACTGACTTTGACAGGTGTATAGCTTCTCCAGACATGATGCCAAAAGTTGGAAAATTAGGTAAAGTACTTGGCCCTAGAAATTTAATGCCTAATCCTAAATTAGGCACAGTCACAAATGATATTAAGAAAGCAATTGATGATGCCAAAGAAGGAGAAATTGAGTATAAAAATAATGAGACTTTAGTTCAAGCGGGTATAGCAAAATCAAGTTTTGATAAGGAAGACATAACTAAAAATATACAATTTTTTGTAGAGAATATTTCAAAGAATCGACCTACTGGCATAAAGGGAGATTTTGTAAAAAAAATACACATAAGTCCAACCATGGGACCGGGTATTATCGTTAATATAAATACGCTTAACGGATAGATTATGAATAGAGATCAGAAAGAAATTTTTATTAAAAACATTAAATCTATTTTAGATGAAAATAGCCTTATTCTTGTATTTCATTATAGGGGCATGTCTATGAGTGAAATGACAGATTTACGAGTTCAATCGTTTAATAGTGGTTGCAATATTAAGGTTACAAACAACAGACTCGCAAAAATAGCATTAAAAGATACAAATAAAGTTGATTTATCCAACTACTTTGATGGCCCAACTGCTATTGCTTATTCTAATGATCCTGTATCACTAACAAAACTATTAGTCGAATTCGCAAAGAATAACAATAACTTAGTTGTTTTGGGTGGAATAATGGATAATGAAATTTTAAGTGTTGAAAAAATTGAAATTTTATCTAAATTGCCATCTCTCGAGGAAATAAGGGCAAAATTAATAGGTTTGATCAGTACACCTGCGCAGAAAATTGCTTCGGTATTAACTGCACCATCAGGTGATATGGTAAGAGTAATTAACGCTTACAGTTCAAAATAATACACTAAATTAAGAAAGGTAATAAACATGGCTGACCTCCAACAAATAGTTGATCAACTTTCAGATCTAACAGTGATAGAAGCTGCAGAGCTTTCAAAGTTATTAGAAGAAAAGTGGGGGGTTTCTGCTGCCGCACCTGTGGCTGTTGCGGCTGCTGGCGCCGCACCTGCGGGAGATGTTGCAGAAGAAGAAAAGGACGAATTTACTATAGTCCTAGCTGCTGCTGGCGATAAGAAAATTAATGTAATTAAAGAAGTCAGAACAATTACTGGTTTAGGTCTAAAAGAAGCAAAAGATATGGTTGAAGGTGCTCCAAAGGAATTAAAGACAGGGGTATCTAAAGATGAAGCAAATGATTTCAAGGAAAAACTTGAAGCTGCAGGCGCAACAGTAGAACTTAAGTAACTTAAAACAATATTTTAGTTAATAGCTTTTGGATCAAGCTATTATCAACAGGTGAATATACATTAGTGGTTAATACATTATCATTTACTGAAAGAAAAAGGGTTCGCAAAAACTTTGGAAAACTCAAAGAAGTTTCAAAATTCCCTAATCTTATTGAAATACAAAAGAAATCTTATGAAGAGTTTCTGCTAGAAGAAACCCATCCCTCAAAAAGACCTGATCGAGGACTTCAGAGAGTTTTCAAGAGCATTTTTCCTCTAGAAGATTTTTCTGGTTCAGCGAGAATTGAATATATTGAATATGATCTACAGGAGCCGAAGTTTGATGTGGATGAATGTCGTCAAAGAGATAAGACTTATGCGGCACCATTAAATGTTAAACTACGACTTATAGTTTTTGATATTGATGAGGAAACTGAGTCAAGGACTGTGAAGGATATAAAAGAACAAGAAATATACCTTTGTGATCTTCCACTGATGACTCAAAAGGGCACATTTATTACTAATGGCACAGAGCGAGTTGTAGTAAGTCAGATGCATCGAAGTCCAGGAGTATTTTTTGATCATGATAATGGAAAAACGCATTCTAGTGGAAAGTTATTATTTGGAGCAAGAGTGATACCGTATAGAGGCTCATGGTTGGATATTGAATTTGATCATAAAGACATTTTACATTGTAGAATTGATAGAAAGAAAAAAATACCAATTACCACTTTCTTAATGTCCATGGGTATTAAAAGAGATGAGATTCTTAGTTTATTCTACAGCACAGAAATTTACAACTACAATGCTAAAGATGGCAAATGGAAGTTTAGCTTTAATCCAAAAAATATCAAAACTGGAAAGCTTCAAAAAAGTTTAGTCAACGCAACTGACGGAAAAGTTGCTGTAAAACAAGGCACAAAGATAAATCCTGTGATTGCAAAAAAACTCTTCAATGATGGGCTTAAAAATTTACTAATAGATGACGACGAATTAATTGGAAAGTTTGTTGCAGATGATATCATAAATGAAAAGACTGGTGAAATTTACATAGAGGCATCAGATGAAATAACTCTAGAAATTCTAGATAAAATTAAGGAATTAAAAATTAATAAACTTCCTATACTTGAAATTGATGGCATTAATGTTGGCTCATTCATTAGAGATACATTGAGAGTTGATAAGAATTTAAGCCCAGAGGAAGCTGTTGTTGAAATATACAAAGTACTTAGACCAGGAGAACCACCAAATTTAGAAACTGCATTTGAAGTATTTAATTCACTATTTTTTAAATCAGAAAAATATGATCTTTCAGACGTTGGACGTGTAAAAATTAATTACAGATTAAATCTTGACTGTCCAGATACAACCACTGTTCTAAGAACTGATGATATTATTGAAGTTGTTAAGACCGTTATGGACTTAAGAACAGGCAAGGGTGAAGTTGATGATATAGATCATCTTGGCAATAGAAGAGTGAGGTCTGTAGGCGAGCTTGTTGAAAATCAGTTCAGAATGGGCCTTATTAGAATGGAACGATCAATTAAGGAAAGAATGAATTCACTAGAAGTAGATGCAGTTACTCCACAGGACATAATTAATGCAAAGCCATTAGTTGCATCTTTAAAAGAATTTTTTGGAACATCACAACTTTCTCAGTTTATGGACCAGACAAATCCACTGGCAGAGATAACTCATAAAAGAAGGCTTTCGGCCCTTGGACCTGGAGGCTTAAGTAGAGAAAGAGCTGGATTTGAAGTAAGAGACGTCCACCCCACTCACTATGGCAGAATTTGCCCTATCGAAACACCTGAAGGCCCTAACATAGGACTCATAAATAGCTTAGCTTCTCATGCAAGAGTTAATCAATATGGATTTATTGAAAGTCCCTATAGAAAAGTTGTAAACGGTAAAGTTACAAATGATGTTGAATACTTGCCTGCAATGGAAGAGGCTGACTATACAATTGCTCAGGCAAATAGTGAGATCGATGAAAAAGGAAACTTCAGTACAAAACTAGTTTCGTGTAGGCGTAATGGAGATTTTGTAATGACTGTTCCTGATGAAATTAACTATATGGATGTATCACCGAAACAAGTTGTTTCATGCGCAGCTTCATTAATACCATTTCTTGAAAATGATGACGCAAATAGAGCTTTAATGGGCTCTAATATGATGAGGCAAGCTGTTCCTCTTATACAAGCAGAGTCCCCTCTTGTCGGAACAGGAGTAGAGAAAGTAGTTGCAATAGACTCAGGTGTAACAATTGTTGCAAGTAGGGATGGCATTGTTGATAAAATAGATGGCAAGCGAATTGTTGTTAGAGTAACAGAGAAAATACAAACAAATGAATCAGGTGTTGATATCTATACGCTTCTAAAATTTCAAAGGTCGAACCAAAGTACCTGCATTAATCAGAGACCATTAGTTAAAGTTGGCGATAAAGTTTCCAAAGGAGATATTATTGCCGATGGCCCATCAACGCATTTGGGGGAATTAGGTTTGGGTAGAAATGTGGTAGTCGCTTTTATGCCATGGAGAGGCTATAATTTTGAAGATTCTATATTGATTTCAGAAAAGATTGTCCAAGAAGATAAATTTACCTCTATCCACATTGAAGAATTTGAGGTCATGTCAAGAGATACAAAACTAGGCTCTGAAGAAATCACTCGAGATATACCTAATGCTGGCGATGAGTTATTGCGTAATCTTGATGAAGCAGGCATTGTTTATGTTGGCGCGGATGTAAACCCTGGAGATATTCTTGTAGGCAAAGTAACTCCAAAAGGTGAAAGCCCAGTAACTCCGGAGGAAAAACTACTAAGAGCAATATTTGGAGAAAAAGCAACAGATGTAAAGGATACATCACTTAAACTGCCGCCAGGGTCAAGTGGTATTGTTGTAGATGTAAAGGTTTTTAATAGATATGGAATAGAAAAAGATGATAGAGCCCTCTCAATTGAAAGAGACGAAATAGAAAAGCTTGCGAATGATCGTGAGGCAGAATTAGGAATTCTTAATAGAAATATAAAAGAAAGATTAAGAAATATAATTAAAGGTAAATCTATCTCCTATATTCCGGAGGATATGAGCAATCAAAGCTCTCTCGAGGAAATAGATATTAATGCGATCAAATTAGACTCTCTCTGGAAGGTCAAACTTAAGGATGAAAAAGACCAAGAAGATATAAACAATTTAAAAAAACAGTATGATGTTGCAAGATCAGCTATCCAAGCACGTTTTGATAATAAAGTTGATAAAGTACAAAGAGGCGACGAACTATTACCTGGTGTGATGAAAATGGTTAAGGTTTTCGTTGCCGTTAAAAGAAAATTGCAACCAGGTGATAAAATGGCCGGTCGACACGGCAATAAGGGAGTCATAAGTAAAATCGCACCAGTAGAAGACATGCCTTATCTAGAAGATGGAAGGACTGTTGATATAGTATTAAACCCTTTAGGTGTACCAAGTAGAATGAATGTCGGACAAATACTAGAAACTCATCTAGGATGGGCATGCGCTGGTATTGGAGAAATTATTAATAAATCAATTGCACAGTACAATTCTACAAATGATCATTCATATATCGGTAAATCTTTAGAAAAAGTTTATGGATCAGAACAATACAAAAATGAAATAGCGCCTTTAAATAAGATGGAGCAAAAAGAGCTTGCGATGAATATCTCTAGCGGAGTTCCAATCAAAACTCCAGTTTTTGATGGAGCATCTGAGCATGAAATATCTGAGATGTTAGAAGTTGCAGGTTTTGACAAAAGTGGACAAACTCATTTATGGGACGGCTTAACCGGCGAGCAATTTGAGAGAAAAGTAACAGTAGGGTACATTTATATGCTAAAACTTCATCATTTAGTAGATGATAAAATTCATGCTAGGTCAATCGGCCCTTACAGTCTTGTGACTCAACAACCATTAGGAGGTAAAGCCCAATTTGGTGGTCAGAGATTTGGTGAGATGGAAGTCTGGGCACTTGAAGCCTATGGGGCTGCGTATACCTTACAAGAAATATTGACTGTAAAATCCGATGATGTTGCTGGAAGAACTAAAGTATATGAAACCATAATACGAGGTGAGGACGTATTCCAATCAGGAACACCTGAATCATTTAACGTTTTGATTAAAGAGATACGATCTCTTGGACTTAACATAGAATTATCGAACTTAAATTAGGAAATTATATATGAGCCAGTCTTTAATGAATATCTTCAATCCAGCCGCCTCAAGAGATGATTTTAACCAAGTCAAGATCTCTATTGCAAGTCCTGAGAGGATTTTATCCTGGTCTTATGGTGAAATAAAAAAACCTGAAACAATTAACTATAGAACATTTAAGCCAGAAAGAGACGGCCTATTCTGTGCAAGAATATTTGGTCCTATAAAAGACTATGAGTGCTTATGTGGCAAATATAAGAGAATGAAATTCAAAGGCATAATCTGTGAAAAATGTGGGGTTGAAGTAACAAAAAAAGATGTAAGAAGAGAGCGCATGGGCCACATCCAACTTGCAGCTCCTGTAGCTCATATTTGGTTTTTAAAATCATTACCAAGTCGCATTGCACTAATGATGGATATGAAATTAAAAGATTTAGAAAAAGTTCTTTATTTTGAAAAATTTATGGTAACTGAGCCTGGGTTAACTCCATTGCTACAAAATCAGCTTTTGGATGAAGATGAGTTAGAAAATGCAAAAGAAGAATATGGAGTAGACTCCTTCTCTGCAGGAATTGGAGCAGAAGCTGTAAGAAAAGTTTTAGAAAGAATTGAACTTGACTCAGAGCTCGAGTTATTGAAATCAAAACTTGCTGAAACTAAAGCAGTCGCACTTTCTGAAAAACTTGTTAAGAGAATTAAAATATTTGAAGCCTTTATATCTTCAGGAAATAGACCTGAATGGATGATTTTAACATCTGTACCAGTAATTCCACCAGAGCTTAGACCACTTGTTCCTTTGGATGGAGGTAGATTTGCTTCGTCTGATTTAAACGACTTATATAGACGAGTTATTAATAGAAATAATAGATTATCGAGACTTATAGAACTGAGAGCACCAGATATTATTATAAGAAATGAAAAAAGAATGCTTCAAGAGTCAGTAGATGCATTATTTGATAATGGTCGAAGGGGTAGAGTAATAACAGGAACAAATAAACGACCTCTCAAATCACTTGCCGAAATGCTAAAGGGTAAGCAAGGCCGGTTCAGGCAGAATCTTCTTGGAAAAAGAGTTGATTACTCTGGTAGATCAGTAATTGTTGTTGGACCAGAACTCAAATTACACCAGTGCGGCCTACCTAAAAAAATGGCAATAGAATTATTTAAACCATTTATATACGCACGTTTGGAGTCATTGGGTCTCGCAACTACTTTAAAACAAGCCAAGAAAATGGTTGAAAAAGAAAGACCAGAGGTCTGGGATGTGCTTGATAGAGTAATAAGAGAGCACCCAATTATTTTAAATAGAGCGCCAACACTTCATCGATTAGGTGTTCAAGCTTTTGAACCAACCTTAATTGAAGGTAAAGCAATTCAACTACACCCTTTGGTTTGTACGGCATTTAACGCAGATTTTGATGGTGATCAAATGGCAGTCCATGTGCCGCTTAGCTTAGAAGCACAGTTAGAAGCAAGGGTTTTAATGATGTCTACAAATAACATATTAAACCCAGCAAATGGTAAGCCAGTGATTGTTCCAAGTCAGGATATAGTTCTAGGCATTTATTTTCTATCTCAGGAAAAAGAGAATGAACCTGGACAGGGAGCAGTTTACAAGGATATTTTTGAAGTTCAACAAGCTATCGAAAATGATGTAACTACAGTTCACGCAAAAGTTGAAGCAAGAATTACTTATATTAACTCAGATGGGAATGTTGATACTAAAAGAATTAGCACAACCCCTGGTAGAATGCTTTTATGGAACTTAATACCTCAGCACAAAGATCTTGATCCAAAGCTCGTCAATCGTCTTCTTGGCAAGAAAGAAGTTTCTAGCTTAATTGATACTGTCTACAGATACTGCGGACAAAAGGATACAGTAATATTTGCTGATCAATTAATGGCACTTGGTTTTCATTACGCATATAAAGCAGGTATTTCTTTTGGTAAGGATGATATGATAATACCTGAGACAAAAGAAAAAATGGTTTCAGAAACATCAGTACAAATAGAAAAATATGAAAAGCAATATAATGATGGTTTAATTACTAACAGAGAAAAATATAATAAAGTAATTGATGCCTGGGCAAAGTGTACCGATAGAGTAGCACAAGAAATGATGAATGAAATTTCTTCTGTCAAAGTTGACGAAACTACCAAAAGAGAACTTCCAATTAACTCTATATATATGATGGCAAATTCAGGAGCGAGGGGTTCAGCGGCACAAATGAAGCAGTTATCTGGAATGCGCGGTCTTATGGCCAAGCCTTCAGGAGATATAATTGAGACTCCTATTATATCTAATTTTAAAGAAGGCCTAAATGTACTAGAATATTTTAATTCTACACACGGAGCAAGGAAGGGACTTGCTGATACTGCATTAAAGACAGCTAACTCTGGCTACTTGACAAGAAGATTATGCGATGTTGCGCAAGATTGTACCATCTCAGATCACGACTGTGGGACTGATAATGGGGTATGGATATCTGACGTAGTTGAAGGTGGAGAAGTAATAATATCAATAGCTGATAGATTACTTGGTAGATTTTTGCAAAAAGATATTATCCATCCTGTCACAAATGAAGTCATAGCAAAAAAAGACGATTACGTAGATGAAATACTTGCTGAGAAGGTTGAAACAGCTGGTATTCAAAACGCTTATATTCGATCTCCATTAACGTGTGATAGTAAAAAAGGAATCTGTGTTAAGTGCTATGGGAGAGATCTTGCTAGAGGTTTTATGGTTAATGAGGGTGAAGCTGTAGGGATGATTGCAGCTCAATCTATTGGTGAGCCAGGAACACAATTAACTATGAGAACATTCCATATTGGAGGAGCTGCGCAGATTAATGATCAATCTTTTATTGAAATTAATACTGATGGTATTTTTAAAATCCTAAACAAGAATACCGTTGAAGATAGCAATAATAATTTAATTGTTATGGGAAGAAATTGTCAATTAGCTATTCATGATGAAAATAATAGAGAGCTTGCAAACTATAAGGTTCCTTATGGAACAAAAATACTTGTGGAAGAGGATACGAAGGTATCTTCTGGAACTAAAATTTGCGAATGGGATCCATTTACAAATCCTGTTATTTCTGAAAAATCTGGTACCGCTAATTACGTGGATATGGAAGAAGGTATTTCTCTAATAGAAGAAACTGAAGAAAAAACAGGATTAACATATACCAAAGTTAAGGACTGGAAGTTAGATACAAAGGGAACTGATCTTAAGCCAAGAATTACTTTGAGAGACAAAAAAGGTGAAGTAATACTTTTAGCAAATGGGAATGAAGCTAGGTATTTCCTTCCACCTGATTCCATTTTATCAGTCACTGATGGTTCAGAAGTGCATGCGGGTGATGTTTTAGCAAGAACACCTAAAGCCGCATCTAAAACAAAAGATATTACTGGTGGATTACCTCGAGTTGCTGAATTGTTTGAAGCGAGAAAACCAAAAGATCATGCGATAATATCTGAAATATCAGGTATTATTTCCTTTGGAAAAGACATAAGAGGAAAGCAAAAAGTAATTATTACTCCAGAAGAAAGTGAAAATGATCCTGTAGAAGTATTAATTCCAAAAGGTAAGCATATAGCTTATCAAGAAGGAGAAAGAATTGAGAAAGGTGATTACTTACTTGATGGAAATCCAGACCCACATGATATCTTAGAGATCTTGGGCATTGAAGCATTAGCAGATTACTTAATTAATGAGGTTCAAGAAGTTTATAGACTTCAGGGCGTTTTAATTAATGATAAGCATATTGAAGTTTTATGTAGGCAGATGCTTCAAAAAGTTAGCATTACTGATACTGGTGATAGTTCTTTCATTAAAGGCGAAGAGATTGATAGATACGAATTCTTAATTACAAATGAACAGCTTACTGCTGAAGGAAAAAAACCAGCTGCAGGTAAACCGGTTCTTTTAGGTATAACAAAAGCTTCTCTACAAACTAGGTCATTTATTTCTGCTGCTTCATTCCAGGAGACGACACGAATACTTACGGATGCGTCGATTAAAGGAAAAGTTGATAGACTTGAGGGTCTAAAAGAGAATGTTATTGTAGGAAGATTAATACCTGCTGGAACAGGAAGGATCTTTAATCAGATTGAAAATCAAGCAAAAAATCTCGATAAAGAGGCTAAAATTGAAATTGAAGCAATGCGGGCTGCTAAAGAGCAGGAAACAGCAGAAATTCAGGAAAATTCTTAATAATATATGTTGACCAAAGCAGACTATTAAGTATTATTCGGCATTCTTAAATAGTAGGCGGTAGAGAAATCTAAACGCTACTTTTTTTAGACTTTTTTTAATAGTTAACTTTTTATTAGTTTCTAACTGGAGATACTATATGCCGACTATAAGTCAGTTAATAAGAAAGCCGAGAACTAAAGTTCGAAAAAGAAATAAGGTACCAGCACTAAAAGCTAACCCTCAAAAGAGAGGTGTATGTACAAGAGTCTATACAACAACACCAAAGAAACCTAACTCAGCACTGAGAAAGGTTGCAAGAGTAAGATTAACAAATGGTTTTGAAGTTACAAGTTACATTGGAGGAGAAGGCCACAACCTCCAAGAACACTCAGTAATTTTAATTCGTGGAGGAAGGGTTAAGGATCTTCCTGGAGTAAGATACCATACAGTTAGAGGAGTTTTGGATACTCAAGGCGTTAGTGAGAGAAAACAACGTCGATCTTTATATGGAGCTAAGAAACCAAAATAATTATGTCAAGAAGAAGAAAAGCTCAAGTTAGAAATATTTTACCTGATCCAGTTCATAATAGCACTGTGCTTACAAAGTTCACTAATGCGATAATGCTTGATGGAAGAAAGACAGTTGCGGAAGCTATCATTACTAAATCATTTACAAATATTCAGAATAAAACCGGAGAGTCTCCAATGAGTGTTTTTAATAAGGCAATTGAAAATGTAAGACCTCTGGTGGAAGTAAGATCTAGAAGAGTTGGTGGAGCAACATACCAAGTTCCTGTTGAGGTTAAGGGAAACAGATCTCAAGCACTTGCTATTAGATGGTTAGTCAATGCTATTAGGAATAGAAAGGAAAAAAGCTTAATGGAAAAATTAAGTTCAGAATTAATGGACGCCGCAGGCAACAAAGGTTCTGCAATTAAGAAAAGAGAAGATACTCATAAAATGGCTGAAGCAAATAAAGCATTTGCTCACTTTAGGTGGTAACCATGACAAGAGAGTATCCATTAAATAAGTATAGAAATATTGGCATCATGGCTCATATAGACGCTGGAAAAACGACTACCACAGAGCGAATACTCTATTACACAGGAAAAAGTCATAAGATTGGAGAAGTGCATGATGGTGCGGCCACAATGGACTGGATGGAGCAGGAACAAGAGCGTGGCATTACTATTACTTCCGCGGCAACTACTTGTTTTTGGAATGATCATAGAATTAATATCATTGACACTCCTGGACACGTTGATTTTACCATCGAAGTTGAGCGTTCTTTAAGAGTGCTCGATGGTGCAGTTGCTGTATTTGATGGCGTTGCTGGTGTGGAGCCGCAAACTGAAACTGTTTGGAGACAAGCAAATAGATACAATGTACCAAGAATGTGTTTCGTTAATAAAATGGATCGTACTGGTGCTGATTTTTATAAGTGTTTGGACATGATCAAAGATAGGCTTCAGGCAAATGCATTAGTTTTACAGATACCTTACGGAAGTGAATCAAATTTAAAAGGCGTAATTGATCTGGTTAAGAATAAGGCAGTCGTATGGGCAAATGAGGATCTTGGAGCTAATTATGAATACGCTGATATTCCAGATGATTTAAAAGATACTGCTGAAAAATATAGATCTGAAATGGTCGAAATGGCTGTAGAACAAGATGAAGAAGTCCTTGAAAAATATTTAGATGGAGAAGAGCCAGATGAAGAAACGCTGATCAGGTGTATCAGAAAAGGAACAATTAATTTTGAGTTTGTTCCAATTTTAACTGGAAGTGCTTTCAAAAATAAAGGTGTCCAACCTTTGTTAGATGCAATTGTCAATTTCATGCCTGACCCCAGTGAGGTTCAGCAGGCAACTGGTAACATTCCGGGAAAAGAAGAAGAGGAAGTCAGAAAAGCATCAGATGATGAACCTTTCTCTGCATTAGCATTTAAGGTAGCTAACGACCCTTTCGTAGGTTCTCTTACATTCACTCGAATATATTCTGGCAAATTAGAGGCTGGTTCAACAATTTTAAATTCTGTTAAAGGTGATAAAGAAAGAATTGGCCGTATGCTTTTAATGCACGCTAACAATAGAGAAGACATAAAAATTGCTTATGCAGGTGACATTGTTGCGATTGCTGGTTTAAAAGATACGATAACTGGTGAAACTTTATCAGATGCCCAAAAACCAATTATTTTAGAGTCTATGGATTTTCCAGATCCAGTTATTGAGATTGCTGTTGAACCAAAGACAAAAGCTGATCAGGAAAAAATGGGAGAAGCATTAGCAAGATTAGCAAAAGAAGATCCATCATTCAGGGTTACCTCAGATGAAGAATCTGGACAAACAGTAATAAAAGGAATGGGTGAACTTCACTTAGATATTATTGTTGATAGGATGAAGAGAGAGTTCAACGTAGAGGCTAATGTTGGAGCCCCGCAAGTTGCTTATAGAGAAACCATTTCTAAAAATATGGAAGTAACATATACACACAAAAAACAAAGTGGTGGTGCAGGGCAATTTGCTGAGGTCAAGATAATTGTCGAAGGTTGTGAGCCGGGAACTGGAAGAATATTTGAAGATAAAATTAAAGGTGGAAACATTCCTAAGGAATACATTCCTGGCGTAGAGAAAGGCATAGAAGGAGTGGCTGATACTGGAGTTATAGCAGGTTTCCCAATAATTGACTATAAGGTCACTCTTATAGATGGAAAATATCATGATGTAGATTCAAGTAGTCTTGCATTTGAAATAGCTGGCCGAATGGCGTTTAAGGATGCCTGTCAGAAAGCTAATCCAAAGTTATTAGAACCAATAATGAGAGTTGAAGTTGTTACACCTGAGGAGTTTATGGGAGACGTAATAGGGGATTTAAGCAGCAGAAGAGGTCAAGTAAGTGGAAGTGAAGCAAGAGGCAATACAACGGCTATTAGTTCAATGGTGCCTTTAGCTAATATGTTTGGCTATGTAAATACTCTACGATCCATGACGCAGGGAAGAGCTCAATATTCAATGTTTTTTGATCATTATGAGCAGGTTCCACAAAATGTACAAGATGAGGTAAAAGCGAAGTTTGCTTAATTAGAGTAATGGAAAATCAAAATATAAAAATCAGACTTAAAGCATTTGACCATGGGGTTCTGGATAAGTCGTCAGTTGAAATAGTGGATACGGCAAAGCGCACAGGAGCAATGGTTAAGGGACCAATTCCTCTTCCTACTAATAACGAAAAATTTACTGTTTTAAGATCACCTCACGTAAATAAAAAAAGTAGAGAGCAATTTGAGATAAGAACGCATAAGCGCTTGATTGAGATCGTTGATCCAACACCTCAAACAGTAGATGCGCTCATGAAATTGGATCTAGCATCCGGAGTTGATGTAGAAATCAAGTTATAGATATGAGAACAGGTATAATCGCAAAAAAAATAGGAATGAGTAATTTGTATACACAAAGCGGTACGAATATTCCAGTGACTGTCTTGCATATCGATCAATGTCAGATAGTTGAAAGGATTGATTCTAATGATAAAAATGCTGACAAAGTCTTAGTTGGAGCATGTAAATTAAAAAAGGCCAATAAGGCTCAGAAGGGATTTTTTGAAAAGAAAAAGAGTGAGACTTTTAAATACCTCAGAGAATTTTCAATAGATAAAGACGCTGAATTAAAGTCAGGCGACGAATTGAATGCAAGTCATTTTCAGGAAGGTCAATTTATAGATGTGTCTGGTTTCACGAAGGGTAAAGGATTTGCAGGAGTGATGAAAAGACATAACTTTTCAGGTTTGAGAGCTTCCCATGGAGTCTCTATTTCTCATAGAAGTGCTGGTTCAACGGGACAATGTCAGGACCCTGGTAAGGTCTTTAAAGGAAAAAAGATGGCAGGTCAGTATGGTGATGTCCACAAAACTCTTCAAAATTTACAAGTAGTAAAAGTAGACGAAGCAAAAAATATTATTTGCGTAAAGGGAGCGACACCTGGTGCGCGAGGAACATGGCTAGTGGTTGAAGACTCTATAAAGAAAAATGATATTAAAGAAGTTGAAGGTACTTCTGTACAAGAAGAAAAATCAACAAAGAAAGATAAATAGGAATGCAAGTAGAGCTGCATAAAATGAATGGTAAGAGCACAGAGTCCATGGAGCTCAACGAAGCCATCTTTAATTTAAAGCCTGATTTTTCAGTTATAAGTTCTCTTGTTAGATGGAATGAGTCCAATAAAAAACCTCAACGTGCGAGAACCAAAAATCGTTCAGAGGTCGCAGGTACAACACAGAAATTAGGTAGGCAAAAAGGTGGCGGTGGCGCAAGACATGGTTCTAAGAAGGCAAATATTTTCAGAAGTGGTGGCATGGCTCACAACCTTAGAGGAGTAAGGTCATTAAAAAAACTTCCAAAACGCCTCAGAAACTTGGCCATTAAACATATTTTATCTGAAAAAGTAAAATGTAATGATCTAATTTTAATAGATGAACTTAAAATCGCTGAGCCAAAAACTAAGATCTTAAAGAGTTATTTAGATAAACAAAAAATTAACTCTGCATTGTTATTAGAAGGTGATACACCTAACCAAAATTTATCTCTTGCAGCGAGAAATTTAAAAGACATTAAGTATTTAAGTGTTAAATCAGTGAATGCTCTTGACCTTTTAAGTCACCAGAAATTGATAATAAGTAAAGATGCATTAGCTCAACTAGAAAAGAATTATAAATAAAATGCCTAGTATCAAAGATTTTAAAACAATTATTAAGCCTATTATCACTGAGAAGTCTTCTTTAGGTGCAGAATTTAATCAAGTTACGTTTCAGGTTAATAAAACTAGTAATAAGAAAGAAATAAAAACTGCAATAGAAAATATATTCAAAGTAAAAGTCAAAAAAGTGAACACTTCAATAGTAAAGGGTAAGTTAAAAGCATTTAGAGGATCGCTTGGAAAAAGATCTGATTACAAAAAAGCTTTTGTAACTCTAGAAGAAGGTCAAACAATTGATATTAATGCAGGAGTATAATAAAAAATGCCTTTAAAAAAATTCAGACCAAATACTCCCGGAACACGTGGACTAACACTTGTTGATAAAAAAGGTTTATGGACAGGTAAACCAGTCAAGTCTCTAACAACTGGCCTTTCAAAAAAAGGTGGAAGAAACAATACAGGCAGAATTACAATGAGACGAAAAGGTGGAGGTCATAAAGCAAAATATAGGATTATTGATTTTAAAAGAAATAATACTGAAAGTGCAACTGTAGATAGAATTGAATATGATCCAAATAGATCTTCTTACATTGCGTTAATTACATATACTGACGGAACTAAAAGCTATATTCTGGCGCCAAAGGATTTAAAAGCTGGTGACCAAGTAATATCTGGTGAAAAAAAAGAAATCAGAATTGGCAATTGTATGCCCATGTCTGATATCCCAGTTGGAATAGATATACATAACATTGAGTTAAAAATTGGAAGTGGCGCACAATTAGCCAGATCTGCCGGTTCTTCAACTCAGATTGTTGGCAAGTCTGATGGATACGTAGCTATTAAGTTGCCCTCTGGTGAGCAAAGAAAAGTAAGAGAAGAGTGCAGAGCTACAATTGGTGTTCTGTCAAATATTGATAAAAAAAACCAAAAATTAGGAAAAGCTGGAAGAAAAAGATGGCTAGGTGTTAGGCCATCTGTGAGAGGTGTAGCTATGAATCCAATTGATCACCCCCATGGTGGAGGAGAAGGTAAAACATCTGGCGGTCGAGATCCTGTCACTCCATGGGGAAAACCGACTAAGGGAAAAAAGACGAGAAATAATAAAAGAACAGATAAATTTATTATAAAGAGAAAAACTGACAAAAAAGCAAGGATAGAGGTTTAAAAATGACGAGATCTGTTTGGAAAGGACCATTTGTTGATAGTCATCTATTAAAGAAAGTTAAGGCAGCAGATGGGGGCAAAGGTGGCGTTATTAAAACGTGGTCAAGAAGATCTACTATATTGCCTGAGTTCGTAGGGGTTAACTTTGCTGTACATAATGGTAAGAGGTTTATTCCAGTCAACGTTACTGAGGATATGGTAGGTCATAAACTTGGCGAGTTTTCACCAACAAGAACTTTTAATAGTCATACTGGAGATAAAAAAACTAAATAATTATGAAGCATTTAGTAAGAAAAGATAATGAAGCTTATGCCATTTTAAGAAATTTGAGGGTTAGTCCCTCAAAAGCGAATATTGTTCTTGAAATGATTAGAGGAAAGAAGGCTTCTGAGGCAATTAACCTTCTAAAATTTTCCTCAAGAGGCATTGCTAAAGATATTAGTAAGGTACTAAATAGTGCGGTAGCGAATGCTGAAAACAATCATCAGCTAGATATAGACATCTTACAGGTAACAGAAGCCTATTGTGGAAAAAGTATGGTCATGAAGAGATGGAGACCAAGAGCAAAAGGTAGGCCAGGAAGAATAAACAAGCATCTAACTAATGTTACGATTAAAGTTGCAGAAGTACAAAATAAGAAATTGGAGAAAGAAGCATAGAATATGGGACAGAAAGTAAATCCTATTGGGCTAAGATTAATTCTTAATAAAAAATGGCAATCCAAATGGTATGCCAATAAGAAAGAATTTGGTTCATTTTTACAAGAAGACCTTAAAATCAGATCGTATCTTGAAAGAAAACTGAAAAAATGTGCTGTAGCTAAAATTCAGATAGAAAGACCAGCAAAGAAAGCTCAAGTAACTATTTATTCAGCTCGACCAGGGTTAATTATTGGTAAAAAAGGTAGTGATATAGAAAAGCTCAAAAAGAAAATTTCGGAATTTACATCAGATGATGTTTCAATAAATTTAGTTGAGATTAGAAAGCCAGAGGTTGAGGCTCAACTCATAGCTGATGCAATTGCAGAACAACTTGAGAGAAGGGTTTCATTTAGAAGAGCAATGAAAAGATCTGTTCAATCTGCAATGAGGCTAGGAGCTGATGGTATAAGAGTAAATTGTGGAGGCCGCCTTGGTGGAACTGAAATCGCGAGAACAGAGTGGTATAGAGAGGGAAGAGTTCCATTGCACACATTTAGGGCAAATGTTGATTATGCAATAGCAACTGCGCAAACAACATATGGCGCATGTGGTATCAAAGTATGGATATATAAAGGGGACATAGACGATAACGCCCCTCACGAAATGGAAAATAATCCAAATAAATTAGGATAAGTTATGTTACAGCCAAAAAAAACGAAATTCAGAAAAGCTCACAAAGGTAGAATTAAAGGCGTTGCAACTTCTGCAACTAGTTTGAACTATGGGACTTATGGGCTTAAGGCGTTAGAAGCTGAGAGGATTACTGCCAGACAAATAGAAGCAGCAAGGGTTGCAATGACAAGGTTTATGAAAAGAGCGGGACGTGTTTGGGTTAGAATTTTTCCAGATGTTCCAGTATCAAAGAAGCCAACAGAAGTAAGAATGGGTAAAGGAAAAGGTTCGCCAGAATTTTGGGCATGTCGGGTGAAGCCAGGTAAGATTTTATTTGAAGTTGACGGTGTATCACAATCGATAGCAAAAGAAGCTTTTGGGAGAGCTTCCTCGAAGCTACCTATTAAGACTAAAGTTGTTGGACAACTCATAAGATAAAGGAAAAAGATGAAGGTAGAAGAAATAAGAAAAAAAACAAATGATCAGCTTAAAACAGAGTTGAGCAACTTATATAAGGAGTCCTTTAACTTAAGATTCCAAAAGAGCTCAGGCCAGCTAGAAAATACTTCTCGTATATTTAAAGTTAGAAAGCTAATAGCAAGAATAAAAACTATAATGAATGAAAAATTAGGAAATTAATATGCCAAAAAAAATACTACAGGGAACAGTAATCAGCAATAAACAAGATAAGACAATTACTGTGCTAGTTGAAAGAAAGTTTAAACATCCTTTTTTAAAGAAAGTTATTAGGCGCTCAAAAAAATATAGTGCACACGATCCTGAAAATCAATTCAATACTGGTGATAAGGTAAAAATAATGGAGTCAAAACCAATTTCAAAACTTAAAAGATGGGTAGCTGTTAGTTAAATGATACAAGTTGAGTCAAGACTAAGTGTTGCAGATAATTCAGGGGCAAAAGAAGTCCTCTGTATAAAAGTATTAGGTGGATCTAAAAGAAGATTTGCATCAGTTGGCGATATAATTGTAGTAACAGTAAAAGATGCTATTCCTAAAGGAAAAGTAAAAAAAGGTACAGTACATAAAGCTGTGATAGTAAGAACTAGAAAAGAATTAAAGAGAGTTGATGGCAGTACAATAAAATTTGATTCAAATGCAGCGGTTCTTATTAATACTCAGGGAGAACCAGTGGGTACGAGAATATTTGGCCCAGTTTGCAGAGAACTGAGATTGAAGAAACAAATGAAAATTATTTCACTTGCTCCGGAGGTTTTATAATGTCTATGAGAATAAAAAAAGGCGACCAAGTAACTGTAAATACAGGTAAAGATAAAGGAAAAGAAGGCGAAGTCATTATGATATTGGGCGATAAAGCTTTGGTTAAGGGTGTCAATATGTCAAAAAAACACCAGAAGCAAGACCAAAAAAATGAAGGAGGCATTATTAATAAGGAAATGCCTATAACATTGTCAAACTTAATGTTACTTGATAAGAAAACAAAAAAAGGAACACGAGTTGGCTATTCTTTTTTGAAAGATAATAAAAAGGTAAGAATAAACGTCAAAACAGGAGAGCAACTTGATGGATAATTATACTCCAAGACTGAAAGAGATATATACCGATACAATAGTTCCTAAGTTAAAAGAAAAGCTTTCTAGGCAAAATACTCTTTCATTACCAAAATTGTCAAAAGTCTCCTTGAATATGGGATTGGGCGATGCTGTTAATGACAATAAAGTTATACAGTCAGCATCTGACCAACTCGCAGTTATTTCTGGACAACTACCATTGGTTACAAAAGCAAGAAAATCCATTGCTACATTTAAAATTAGAGATGGAATGCCACTAGGAGTAAAAGTAACTCTCAGAGGTCATAGAATGTATGAATTTATTGATAGACTTGTGACTATTGCTTTACCAAGAATCAGAGATTTTAGAGGCTTGAATAAAAATAGCTTCGATGGTAAGGGCAATTACTCTTTTGGCATTAAGGAATGCACAATATTCCCTGAAATTAATGTAGATAAAATTGATAAAACTCGTGGTTTAGATGTTGCAATTTGCACAACGGCAAAGAATGATGATGAAGCATTACTTCTTTTAAAATTTTTAAATTTTCCAATAATAGATTAGGTAAAGGTATGGCAAAAAAAAGCTCTATAGAAAAAAATAAACGTAGAATTCAAATGTCGGAAAAAGATCTAAATAAAAGATCTCAATTAAAAGAACTTATTATGAATAAATCTACTCCGATTGATGAAAGATTTCAGGCCCAATTAAAGTTGTCCAAACTTCGAAGGAATGGAGCGAGAACAAGGGTTAGAAATAGATGTGAATTGACTGGAAGGCCTAGAGGTTATCATAAAAGAGTGAGATTATCCCGTATAGCTCTTAGAGACTTAGCTTCAAAGGGTCAAATACCAGGAATGAATAAATCAAGTTGGTAGAAAGGAAAAAATATGTCGCTACAAGATCCATTATCAGATTTATTTAGCAGAATAAGAAACGCACAAATGCGCAATAAGCCAATCGTTTCTTCTCCTGTTTCTAAGATGAGAGAAAGAATATTAGAAGTTTTAAAAAATGAGGGTTATATCAGAGGCTACGCACGCACTAAACACACATCAGGTAAAGAAGAGTTAGATATAGAATTGAAATATGATGATAGAGGTCCAGTAATATCTGATATTACAAGAATTTCTAAACCAGGAAGAAGAGTTTATTCTGGAGCTGAGAGAATACCTTATGTACATAATGGTTTGGGCATATCTATCATTTCTACATCAAAAGGTGTCATGACTGATACCGATGCGCGAGAGCAAAAAGTTGGTGGTGAAATTATTTGTAAGGTCTTTTAACTATGTCAAGAGTTGGTTCAAAAGAAATAATGATACCCAATACTGTTAAAGTTAATGTACAGGATGGTATTTTTATGGCTGAGGGCCCAATGGGAAAACTTGAATCACCTCTAAATGAAGATATTGAAGTTAACATTGAAGAAAATATTATTAAAATGAAGCCTAAGAGTGAAAATAAATCTCTTTTGCCATTCTGGGGTTTACAGAGAAATATTGTAAACAATATTATAGTTGGCGTAAGTGAAGGGTTTTCAAAAAAATTAGAAATGAATGGCGTAGGGTATAGAGCTACTCTTAAAGGTAAAGTACTTGAATTAATGCTCGGTTTTAGTCATCCAATTAATTATGACATTCCAGAGGATATTTCGGTATCTGTTGATAAGCAGAACAATATTGAAATAAAGGGTCCTAATAAACAATTAGTAGGACAAACAGCTGCAGAAATCAGGTCATTTAGAGGACCTGAGCCTTATAAAGGCAAGGGAATTAAGTATGCAGACGAGTATATTAATCGAAAAGAAGGTAAGAAAAAATAATGCCTATTTCAAGTAAACAAAAAAGATCCAATAGGATTAGATACAAACTTAAGAGGAACAATAAAGGTCTTCCAAGACTTTCTGTGTTTAAATCTTCAAAATGTCTCTATGTGCAAATAATTGATGATAATCAAGGCAAAACTATTTGCAGCGCATCATCAGTAAAGTCAGCTAAACAGAAAAACGCATGTAATATTGAAAATGCAAAAATACTTGGAGCAGAAATTGCCAAGGCCGCTAAGGAGAAGGGAATTACAAATATTTATCTTGATCGTGGACCAAATATTTATCATGGAATTATTAAGAATATTGCAGATGAAGCAAGATCAAACGGCTTAAGTTTTTAAGGAAAAATTATGAATAAAGAAAATAAAAATAGAGATAAAGATCAAAACGGTGTTGAAATAAAAGATAAGCTAGTTGCAATTAATAGAGTTACTAAGGTTGTTAAAGGTGGAAGGCGCTTTGGTTTTGCAGCATTAGTAGTCGCAGGAGATGAGTCAGGAAAAGTCGGGTTTGGCCACGGAAAAGCAAAAGAGGTTCCAGAAGCAATAAAGAAAGCCACTGACTCAGCAAAAAAGACACTAATTAAAGTGCCCCTTAGAGAGGGTAGAACACTGCATCATGATATAGTTGGCGCACACGGTTCATCAAAAGTAGTTATGAGATCTGCTCCATCCGGTACAGGAATAATTGCTGGTGGTTCAGTGAGAGCAGTATTTGAACTACTTGGAGTTCAGGATATAGTGGCAAAATCTGTTGGAAGTACTAATCCATACAACATTATAAGAGCTGCTGTTGACGGTTTAAAAAATCAAAAATCACCTAAAATAATAGCTGCAAGAAGAAGTAAAAAAGTTGGCAATATTACCTCAGCGAGAGAGTCATCATGAGTAAGAAAATAAAAATTACTTTAACAAAAAGTACAATTGGTTCTCAAAAAGATCAGATTGCAACTGTAAGAGGTTTAGGTTTAAGAAAATTAAATAGCCACGTAATACTTGATTCTACTCCCGCAATTAATGGAATGGTAAAAAAAGTTGAGCATTTAATTAAAACGGAAGAGCAATAAAATGAAATTAAATGAAGTAGTAAAACATAGTTCTTACAGATCAAAGAAAAGAGTAGGAAGAGGTATCGGATCAGGAAAAGGCAAGACTTCTGGAAGCGGACATAAAGGACAAAAAGCCAGGTCAGGGGTAGCAATAAATGGTTTTGAAGGTGGCCAAATGCCACTTCATCGAAGACTCCCTAAATTTGGTTTTAAAAACTTTGCAAAGAAAAATTATTATGAAATGAATTTAGACGCAATGCAAAAACTAATAGATAAGAATTCTATAAAAGAAGATCAGTTGATTAATATTCTTCTTTTAAAAAAGTTAGGAATTATAAAAAATAAAGATAAAAGATTTCTTAAAATTCTTGGTACAGGTGAGCTAAAAGCAAAAAATCCTATTGAGTGTGTGAAAGTTACAAAATCAGCTGAGGATAAGATAAAAAAGCTTGGTATAGAACTAAAGATCAATCAAGGAAAATAGTTATAATGGCATCAGCTGCTGAAAAATTAGCATCTAACTTTAATTTTAGTGTATTTTCTAAAGCTACAGAACTGAAGCGAAGAATTTGGTTTACACTAGGTGCTTTAATTATTTATAGATTTGGCACCTACATTCCACTACCTGGAATTGATATAGAGCAATTGAAATTACTTGTGGAAACAAACCAAAGTGGAATACTTGGGATGTTTGACGTTTTTGCAGGTGGTGCAATAAGCCGTATGGCCATATTTGCATTAGGAATCATGCCATACATATCTTCTTCAATCATAATGCAGCTGATGACGAGTGTGTCGCCGCATTTAGCCAACCTTAAAAAAGAGGGTGAACCTGGAAGACGTAAAATTACTCAATATACAAGATATGGAACAGTAATATTAGCACTTCTTCAAGGGTATGGTATCTCAGTAGGTCTTGAGTCAGCTGGAAAAGTAGTAACTGATCCAGGATTATTTTTTAGATTATCAACTACGATAACCTTAACAGGTGGAACAGTATTTTTAATGTGGCTTGGTGAGCAGATTACAAGTCGTGGCATAGGAAATGGTATTTCCTTAATTATATTTTCAGGAATTGTTGCTGAAATTCCTAGCGCTCTTATTAATACAATGACCTTGGGTAGGCAGGGTACTATTTCGACAATTACACTACTACTTCTATTAATAATGATTATTGCAATTGTTGTATTTATTGTATTCATGGAAAGAGCTCAAAGAAGATTGATAGTTCAATATCCAAAAAGGCAAATGGGCAATAAAATGTTTGCTGGCGATAGTTCACATTTGCCATTAAAACTTAATACTGCTGGTGTAATACCTGCAATTTTTGCCTCTTCAATATTATTGCTTCCAATAACCATTGCTAATTTTAATGTATCTGCCGAACCAGGACTTCTAAACGATATTGCGGCACTTTTGGGCAGAGGACAACCTGCCTATATGTTACTTTATGCTTCTGCAATAATCTTTTTTGCTTTTTTCTATACTTCAATTGTTTTTAATCCGACTGAAACTGCAGATAATCTTAAAAGGCAAGGTGGATTTATCCCCGGAATACGCCCTGGAGAAAAAACAGCTGAGTATATTGATTTTGTGCTTTCCAGGATCACAACTATAGGCGCAATGTATTTGGCTTTCGTTTGTATTTTGCCAGAAATATTAATATCTCAATATTCAATTCCTTTTTATCTAGGAGGTACATCCTTGCTTATTGTTGTAGTAGTGGGCATGGATACTGTAGGACAGATACAAAGTCACTTGTTTGCCTATCAGTATGAATCTCTTATCAAAAAATCGCGACTAAGAGGAGCACGGCGATGAATATAGTTTTGTTTGGGCCCCCAGGTGCTGGCAAAGGAACTCAAGCAAAGTTGATATGTGAAAAATATTTCCTTAATCATCTTTCAACAGGTGATTTATTAAGAAAAGAAAGCAGTAAAGAAACAAGTTTAGGTATTCAAATAAAAAATACAATTAATGATGGTAAATTAGTATCGAATGAAACGACTATTGAATTGATAAAGCAATTCATAGATGAGAATAAAAATAATAAGAAAGGCTTCTTGTTTGATGGCTTCCCAAGAAATAAAAAACAGGCTGAGTTACTCGACCATTTAATGGTTAGCATTAATGAAAAAATACTCTGTGTAATTTTACTTAATGTCAACGAAGATGTATTAAAGGAAAGAATTATGAATAGAAGTACAACAGAAGGTCGATCTGATGATAATTTGGAAACATTATCTAAGAGACTACATACTTATTCTTCTGAAACAGAGCCTTTAATCGAATACTATTCTTCCCAGAATCTTGTCAGAAAAGTTCTCGGAACAGGAGCAATAAGTGATATAAATCAAGGTATTAGCTCTCATATAGAGGCTTCTTTAAATGCTTGACCAATTGATCAATAATCATATAATCCCGCATTCTCTCAATAATTCTTTTTTTAGGTTCTAATCATGGCAAGGATTGCTGGTATAAATATTCCAACACAAAAGAAGCTAAAAATAGCACTCACATATGTATATGGAATTGGCAATAAGGTTTCTAACGATATTTGTTTAAAAGCAAACGTCGACTCAAATACAAGAGTTCAAGATTTATCAGAGTCAGAGATCAAAAATATATCAGATGTTATATCTTCCTCATTTTTAGTAGAAGGTGATTTAAGAAGAGAAGTTTCAGGTAATATTAAAAGATTAAAAGACTTAGGAACGTATAGAGGCGTCAGACACAGAAGAAATTTACCCTGCAGAGGTCAAAGAACTCACACTAACGCTCGAACAAAAAAAGGTAAAGCAATAGCAATTGCGGGCAAGAAGAAAGTTACTAAATAATTATGGCTGAAGCAAAGGCAACTAAAAAAAAGAAACAAAGAAAAAGTATTATTTCAGGGTTAGCTTATATAAATGCGACTTTTAATAATACAATGATTACTATTACAGATGAGCAGGGCAATAGCATTGCTTGGTCCTCTGCGGGTGTTAAGGGCTTTAAGGGTTCTAGAAAATCAACTCCGTATGCAGCTCAAATAGCGGCTGAAGATGCTGGGACAAAAGCTAAAGAATTTGGCTTAAAGAATTTACAGGTATTCGTTAAGGGTCCAGGTGGCGGCCGTGAGTCCGCTCTTCGTGCTCTTCAGGCCATTGGTTTTTATATAACTTCAATAAAAGATACCACACCCATTCCACATAATGGATGCAGGCCACCGAAGAAGAGAAGAGTTTAGTATTTTATAAGAGGAATAATTATGAGTATAATAAATAATTGGCAGACATTAATAAAACCATCGAAATTGAAATTAACAAACGATGAGAACTCGCAGTATAAAGCAACCCTAGTTGCAGAACCTCTTGAAAGAGGTTTTGGATTAACCTTAGGCAATGCTCTAAGAAGAGTCCTTTTATCTTCTTTACAAGGTACCGCTGTTACGGCTATTAAAATAGACAATGTCCTTCATGAATTTTCTTCTATTGACGGTGTCCGTGAAGATGTAACAGATATTGTTTTGAATATAAAATCTTTATCTTTAAATATGCATTCAGAGGGAGTCAGAAAGATGAACCTAAATGTTACAGGTCCAGGTGAAATTACAGCAGGAATGATTAACACACCTTCAGAAATTGATATTATAAATCCAGAACTAGTAATATGTAACTTAGACGATAATACTGAATTCAATATGGAATTAACCGTTGCTAAAGGAAAAGGTTATGTTGCCGCTGAACATAATAAACCAGAAGATTCTGCTATAGGATTAATACCTATTGACTCAATATTTAGTCCAGTAAAGCAAGTTTCATATAGCATTGAAAATACGAGAGAAGGAAAAGTATTGGATTACGATAAATTAATTTTAACTATAGAAACTAATGGCTCAGTGTCACCCGATGACTCTATTGCTTTTGCTGCAAGGATTATTCAGGACCAGCTCCAATCTTTCATTAATTTTGAAGAGCCAGAAGAAATACAGGAAGAACCTGATACTTTAGAGCCTCAATTTAATAAAAACTTACTAAGAAAAGTTGAAGAACTTGAATTATCTGTGAGGTCGATGAATTGTCTTCGCAATGATAATATAATCTATATAGGTGATCTTGTTCAAAAAAGTGAAATTGAAATGTTGAGAACGCCAAACTTTGGAAGAAAGTCACTTAACGAAATTAAAGAAGTTTTAGGAACAATGTCTCTTTACCTTGGTATGGAAGTACCAAATTGGCCGCCTGAAAATATTGAGGAACTTGCAAGAAAGATAGAGGATCCATATAACTAAACATGAGACACGGCATAGCAAAAAGAAAACTCAACAAAACATCCACTCATAGGCTAGCTATGCTGGAGAATATGGCTGTTTCGTTAATAAAACATGAAACAATCAAAACTACTTTACCAAAAGCAAAAGAATTAAGACCATTTGTTGAAAAGATCATTACTCTTGGAAAGAAAAATAAGCAATCATCAAGAACAAACGCATTTGCATCTCTCAGAGATAAAGAAGCAGTAACTAAGGTCTTTGGTGATCTCTCAGAGAGATTTAAGGAGAGGAATGGCGGATATTGCAGGATTATAAAAGCTGGTTACAGAACTGGAGACAATGCACCTATGGCATTTATTCAAATTTTGGAACAAGGTAAATAATTTATTTATTACATTCATTCCTTTTTCATTCATAAATTTTGTGAGCTCGAAAAAATTAATCATAGTTGATAAAGATTCAGCTGGAATAAGGCTAGATAAATTTTTGAAGGAACAACTAGCAATCCCTTTTTCATTGATACAAAGAGAAATCAGAAAAAAAAATATTAAAGTAAACAAAAAAAAATCAAGCAGTAATTACAGGCTACTAGAGGCTGACCAAATTGTAGTATTTAAAGAATATATAACTAATGTTGATAAGAATATAGATATTACAGTTCCAGAAAGTTTAAAATCTAAAATTAAGAAATCTGTAGTTTTTAGAAATAAAAACTTTGTAGTAATAAATAAATGGAGCGGCATAGCCTGTCAAAGAGGTTCAAAAATTAATATTTCGATAGATGATTTAATCAAATTTATTGCAACTGAAAATGATACGCCAAAATTAGTGCACAGATTAGACAAGGATACTTCTGGATTGTTAATTGTTGCTTTAAATCTTAGTGCAGCAAGATTTTTCCATAAGCTACTATCAACTAAAAAGATTACAAAAACATATTTTGCTATCGTAAAAAATAAACCAAAAAAGATTAAAGGTATATTTAATGACAGATTGAGTAAGATGGGAAAAATTTTTGATGCGAGTACTAAGTATGAAGTGATAAAAGAACTTAAAAATAAGCTGTATTTTCTTAAGCTACAACCATCCTCAGGAAGAAAGCATCAAATTCGTCTGCATTGCTATTTAAATCAATCTCCAATACTGGGGGATAAAAAATATTATCAATATAATAAAGATGCTACTCAAAAGAATTTATTTTTACATGCAGGTCAATTAAACTTTGTTGATCAAGATAACCAAAAAGTAAATATCAATGCAAAATTACCTTCTCACTTTGAAGAATACTTATAAATTGATAATTAAGATATATGATATATTATAGAAGTTCATGACAGACATAATCAAAGAATTAGAAAAAAAAAGGGAACAAGCTAAACTTGGCGGTGGTAAGAAACGCGTGGACGCTCAGCATGCGAGAGGAAAGTTAACTGCTAGAGAGAGAATAGATATCCTCATAGATGATGATTCTTTTGAAGAATATGACATGTATGTAGAACATCGAACAAATGATTTTGGAATGGAAAAACAGAAATATGCTGGTGATGGTGTTGTTACAGGCAGTGGGAGAATAAACGGGAAACTTGTTTATATATTTAGCCAAGATTTTACTGTTTTTGGAGGCTCTCTATCAGAAGCTCATGCAGAAAAAATTTGTAAAGTTATGGATATGGCAATGAAGGTGGGCGCACCAGTTATAGGAATAAATGACTCAGGTGGTGCAAGAATACAAGAAGGAGTTGCATCACTTGCTGGTTATGCAGAAGTTTTTAAAAGAAATGTTCTTGCTTCAGGGGTCGTACCTCAAATATCTGTAATTATGGGGCCATGTGCGGGTGGTGCGGTTTATTCTCCCGCGATGACAGATTTCATCTTTATGGTTAAGAATACTTCTTTTATGTTCGTTACAGGACCTGATGTAGTTAAAACGGTCACACAGGAAAATGTAAGTCAAGAAGAGCTTGGAGGAGCTAAAACTCATACATCAAAATCTTCGGTAGCTGATGGAGCTTTTAATAATGATATTGAAACTCTTCACGAGGTAAAAAACCTTATTGATTTACTACCCTCTAGCAATAGAGAGAAATCAAATAATATTAAAAAAGATTTTCAGGATTTAAGCCCTGATTATTCTCTTGATACTTTAGTACCTGACAATCCAAATAAACCATATGATATGAAGGAATTGATCACAAAAGTGGCTGATAATAATTATTTTTTTGAAATTCAAAAAGATTATGCAAAAAATATTATTACTGGATTTGGAACAGTTGAAGGCAGAACTGTTGGATTTGTTGCCAACCAGCCGTTAGTATTAGCGGGATGTCTAGATATCGACTCAGGTAAAAAAGGTGGAAGATTTGTTCGATTTTGTGATTGCTTTAATATTCCTATTGTAACCTTTGTTGATGTTCCAGGCTTCTTGCCAGGCGTATCTCAAGAACACAATGGAATTATAAAAAATGGCGCAAAATTATTATTTGCATATGCTGAAGCTACCGTTCCCAAGATAACGATTATAACAAGAAAAGCATATGGAGGAGCCTATGTTGTGATGTCATCAAAACATCTCAGGGGAGACATAAATTATGCATGGCCTAGTGCTGAAATTGCGGTAATGGGAGCAAAAGGAGCGACGGAGATTTTATATAGAAATGAAATTAAGGATAAGGCAAAAATAGAAAAACGAACTCAAGACTACACAGAACAATTTGCAAACCCGTTTATTGCATCAAAGAGAGGGTTTATTGATGATGTAATTAGACCACATTCCACAAGAAAGAGAATTGCAACAGCACTTGAGAATCTAAAAGACAAAGAACTTTCTTTGCCATTAAAAAAACACGATAATATTCCACTATAAAAATGATAAGAAAAATTTTAATAGCCAATAGGGGCGAAATAGCCTGCAGAGTGATTAAAACTGCTAAGAAGCTAAAAATAAAAACAGTAGCTGTATATTCTGATGCTGATAAAGATGCGCTATTCGTAAAACAAGCAGATGAATCTTATTATCTTGGAGGTTCGCAACCAAGTGAATCATATCTTGATGTAGATAAAATTATATCAATAGCTAAAAAGTCAAAATCGGACGCTATTCACCCAGGCTACGGATTCCTATCTGAGAATGCAACTTTCGTTAAGAGGCTAAAAAAAGAAAATATTAAGTTCATTGGGCCAAATCCAATGGCAATAAAAAAAATGGGCGACAAAATTGAGTCGAAGAATCTTGCCATAAAACTAAAACTCAATGTAATTCCTGGCCATACTGCACCAGTAAAGAATGCCTCAGAAGCCCTCAAGATTTCAAAAAAAATTGGATTTCCAGTTCTATTAAAAGCCTCAGCAGGAGGGGGTGGAAAGGGAATGAGGATAGTAAGAAATGATAGAGAACTAGAGGAAAACTTCATTGCCGCAAAGAGTGAGTCAAAAAAAAGTTTTGGAGATGATCGAGTATTTATTGAGAAATATATTGAGCAACCTAGACATATAGAAATTCAAATACTTTGTGACAAGCATGGAAATCAAATTCATTTAGGTGAAAGAGAATGTTCGATTCAACGTAGATATCAGAAAGTCATTGAGGAATGTCCGTCACCATTTGTTGACGAAGATATGAGAAGCGAAATGGCAAGTCAGGCCCTAATACTAGCTAAAGAGGTGAATTATGACTCTGCTGGGACTGTTGAATTTGTTGTAGACTCAAAAAAGAATTTCTATTTCTTGGAAATGAATACAAGATTACAAGTTGAACATCCTGTGACAGAACTAGTTACAGGTATTGATTTAGTTGAACAAATGATCCTTAGCGCAGATAATAAGAAATTAGCTATTCGACAAGAAGATATAAAGCTAAATGGTTGGTCCGTTGAGTCAAGAATTTATGCAGAGGATCCCAAGAAGGACTTTCTTCCCTCTATTGGAAGAGTTACTAGATATATCGAACCTAAAAAAATTGAGAAAGATTATGAAGTGATAAGAAATGATACAGGCATTAGTCCAGGATCTGAAGTTTCATTGTACTATGACCCCATGATTTCGAAATTAGCTGTTCATAGCAAAGATAGAATAAGCGCTATCAATCTAATGATCAATTCACTTCAAAACTACTATCTTTCAGGCTTAGAAAATAATATCGATTTCTTAATAGCTATTTTAGAAGATAAAAAATTTAAAAAAGGGAAAATAAGCACAAATTTCATTAAAGAAAAATTTAAGAATGGCTATTCTTTAAATTTGACAATGACAGATGATAAGCGTCAAAAATTCGGAATTATTGCAATGCTTATGTATGCAAAACAATCTTTTAATTTAAGTAATCTCACAAGCAAAAACTTTAGTGTTAAAATTTCTGAAGACTACTTAGGTATTTTCTTAAATGAGGCATCTATTGTTGATAATTCGTTATCTTTATTAATTGAGATTAACAAGAATAAGATTAAAGTAGAATCTACATTTAATTTAAATCAAAAACTTTGTTCATTTAAAGCAAATGAAGAAATATTTTATTTTAAAATAAATAATCTTATTAATTTGCATACTTCGGATGTAAGTTTTTTAGATTGTAGGGCAAAAATAATAGTAGTTCAAAGTACACAAAAAGACCTTCTTAAGTTAATGCCAAAAGACGTAAAAGAAGACTTATCTAAGAAATTAATATCACCCATGCCCGGATTGATTAAATCAGTTGATGTTATTGAGGGTCAGAAGGTCAAAAATGCCGATCAATTACTAATAATAGAAGCTATGAAAATGGAAAATATTCTAAAAAGTGAAAAAGATTGCGTGATTGAAAAGATTCTAGTTAAGGCTGGTGATAGTGTTAGTGCTGATGAGGAACTGATCTTATTTAAGAACTAGTTGCAGTTTTTAATTTGCTTTGAAATATATCTCTGTCCATATAACCCTGCCTAAAGTATCTTTTATTTTCTCGATCTTTATAACTTTTTCTTCCATGCAAAACTCTATAGTTATCCAGAATTAACATATCACCCGACATTTGCTTTATTTCAATATTGTTTTTGGAGTCTTTAATTAAGTCCCAAAATTTTCTTCTCGCTTTTATATATTCATTTAATCTTTTATTATTTTCATAAGGCATAACCTCAGTTCTATTGTTATATCGTATTTGACAAATATTATTATCATCGTCCAATTCAATAAGTTTACATTTATTTTCAAGATAAGCATTTTTATCAGTGTATCTAAAAAAAGTATTAAATGATGTAAGGGTATCAAAGTATTTTTTATGCCTCTTTCTGAGAATATTAGCAATATTAAAACCATCAGTAATAGTATTTTCGCCACCATTATTTGCATTTTCAATACAATGTAGAAAAATATAGCCTTGGGTTGGAAATCGATAGGGGTTGTCTGTATGATTCTCAAGACCTCTGGTTGTCATAGTTAAATCGTAAGCCTTATTTATATTTTTAACGTCTGCAATTCCACCCCAGTTTGTCTTTTTTACTGGACCAATGAGTTTCATTAATTCATTTAATCCGTTTTTCTTTTTAGGTATATTCCTTACTAAACAAAATCCTAATTTATCAACGCTAGACATTATATCAAACAGCATTTTATTATTTATGTTCTTAAAATTATACTTTGGAACCTTAAGATTTTTTTTATTCCAAAGGTACTTATCGTCACTCACAGGCATTTTTTTAAGTTGTGAATATATATAGTTTATTTTGTAATTATGTTGAGAATTATCAGAAAAAGTAATTGCCAATGTTTCCTTTTTCACTTGAGCATCAATGATTTTTAATGATGGGTTTATTTCAGCCGCTTCAATCAATAACTGTTTAGTATAGGGGTCCCGTATTTCTGCATTGTCACTATGCTCATAAAGCCATTGAGAATTGACTTCGTATTTTTTGCCATTTAATAAAATGCAAAGTGAATTTTTATTATTTTTTTTTATATTAAGTGTGTAATTCATTAAAAGTATCAAAAATATTTTTAACTAGGATATCATCAAAGTCTTCAATATCAATATCGAATCCTAGGTCATAGAAACTGGTAACGTATTCACTATCAAGGCCACAAGGCCTTATCCCTTTATAGTGACTAAGGTTAGGATTAATGTTTATAGAAAAGCCGTGATAGGTTACCCACTTTTTAAATTTAAGCCCTATGCTTGCAATTTTATAATATTTATTATCTATTTTTTTTACAAATACGCCGTGATGTTTTGTTAAGCTAATTCCTTCAATATTGAAAGTTCTTAAAGTATTTATAATGATACTTTCAATTGAAGATACAAACTTTTTTATATCCTTTGTTCTATTATTTAAATTAAGCATTAAGTATACAACTCTCTGACCTGGACCATGGTAGGTATACTTGCCTCCTCTATTAGTTTGAATAACTGGGAAACTCTGTGAATCAAGTAGATCATCTTTGTTATCTTTAGAACCGGAGGTATATATTGTTGGATGATTTAGCACCCAAACTAATTCATCTGACTTATTTTCAATAATTTGATTCACCCTATTTTCCATGTTTTTTAGACATTCAAGGTAATCTTGTGGGTTAGTACTTATTTTTAATTCCATGTTTTCCTGGATAATAAACTATTTTAATATACATAAAGGAAATTATGAATGAAATCAGTAGTGATCTTACTCAAAATGAAAATATTACATTTAACAATAAACTGATCAATGCAGTCATTGCTAATTGTAATGAAGAAAACAGGGAAGCTCTAGAAGGTCTCATTGAGCCTTTGCATCCTGCAGATTTAGCAGATTTATTAACATTCCTGAATACAGAGCAGCGATCGTACATTCTTGGAACTCTCAGGGAAGATCGATATACAGAGGTATTAGCGGAATTAGATGACACTATTATTGACGAAACAGTTCAAAATTTAGAGGAAAAGAAAGTAGCTCGTTCAATCAGTGAAATGGAAACTGATGATGCAGTTAATTTAATTGAGTCCTTGGAGCCTGAGTCAAAGAAAAAAATATTAGATCAAGTAAATCCAGCAAATCGTGTCATTTTTGAGGAAAGCCTTAATTACCCTGAAGATACAGCAGGAAGACGAATGCAAAAAGAATTTGTATCGATGCCCGGTTTCTGGTCTGTAGGTCAAGCAATTGACTATTTGAGAAAAGAAATAAATTTACCAGATGATTTCTTTGAATTATTTATTGTTGATCCCTCAAATAAACCACTAGGCAGTGCATCAGTATCTAAAGTACTTCGCTCACAGAGAGATACAAAGCTTAGTGATATTCTGGAAGATAGTCCAAAATTCGTCAAGGCCTCTATGGACCAAGAAGAAGTAGCATTATTCTTTGAGCAATATTCATTAGTTTCAGCTGGTGTAGTTGATGATCAAAATCGATTAATTGGAAGAATAACCGCAGATGATATCGTATGGGTTCTTCAAGAGGAAGCTGAAGAAGATATTCTTAGATTAGGAGGAGTCGCAGAGAGTGAGATGAACCAATCTATTGGAAGAGCAACAAAAAGAAGGTTTATTTGGTTGTTTCTTAATTTACTAACTGCAATTTTAGCTTCATATGTAATTAGCCTATTCGATGCG
>CACHYW010000005.1 GCA_902584215.1 uncultured Pelagibacteraceae bacterium | reverse complement strand
TTAGATCCACTTCTAATCTCTTCCTTAACTCGCTCAAAGATCAACACGTTAGCATCAACTGCCATACCTATTGTTAAAATAATACCAGCAATACCAGGTAAAGTTAAAGTTGCTTGAAATAACGAGAGAATTCCTAGCACCATAAATAAATTTATGATCAAGGCTATATCAGCCAAGAAACCAAAATATCTATAAACAAACATCATGAATATTATGACTGCTACAAAACCTATTATAGCTGCATACTGACCTGCCTCAATTGAATCTGCCCCAAGATCAGGCCCTACTGATCTTTCCTCTAAAATGATTAAAGGAGCTGGCAGTGCCCCAGCTCTGAGGAGTATAGCCAGATCATTTGCTTCTTCTGAGTCAAACCCCCCTGAGATTTGTCCTGATCCTCCTAGTATTGCCTCTCTTATAACCGGAGCGCTAATAACAGTATCATCTAAAATTATTGCAAACGGTTTGCCCACATTTTGCTGAGTAACTCGTCCAAATTTACTGGCTCCAAGTCTATCAAATCGAAATGAAACGATTGGTTCATTTGTTTGAGGATCGAAACCAGGCTGAGCATCAACTAAGTTCTCTCCTCCAACCATTACTCTTTTTTTAACAATATATTTGAAACTGTCGTCAGTATCTGATGGTAAAATTTCAGATCCTACAGGTGCTTTTTTTGGATTTAGTGGGTCATAATTAGTAGAGGTGTCTACTAGCTGAAAAGTAAGCTTAGCTGTTTGTCCTAATAATGCTTTAATTCGATCAGGATCATCAATTCCTGGCAGTTGAATAATAATTCTTGAAGATCCTTGCCTTTGTATAGACGGCTCTCTTGTTCCAAGTTCGTCTATTCTTCTGCGAACTATCTCAAGAGATTGAGCAACAGCATTTGAAACAGCCAATTTAATAAATTCGTCTGTAAAGGAGATAGACACTTGATTTTCATCTCTTGTGATTACTAAGTTAGTTTGATCCCCCATTTGTAATATATTTTGAGAATTACTAACTGATATTTCTAAAATTTCTTTTTGGATTTCTGCAGGAAATTCTTCAACCACAAATTTTAAGTTATCCTCAGTATTCTTAAAATTGCTATATTGGATATTATTTTTCTTTAGCACTCTTCTTACGTCAGAATTTAGATTTTCTAATCTTTCTTTTATAATCTCAACTGTATCAACTTCTAATAATAAGTGGGATCCACCTTGTAAATCTAATCCAAGATTGACCTGCTGCTTAGGAATAAAACTTGGAAAACTATTTAACTGATCTTTACTGAAGAAATTAGGAACGGCGAACATCAAAGCTATAAAGATGACCAATAAGATTGATAAAATCTTAGTATTTGAAAAATAAATCATTAATTAATTGTTTATTTAGGAGCGCTCTCTTTGACCACTTCTGCTATTGTTGATTTAACTAAAGTAACATTAACTCCCTGTGATATCTCAACCTCGACATCAAATTCACCAACTACCTTAACAACTTTACCTCTTATTCCCCCAGAGCTAACAATCTTGTCGCCTCTCTGCACTCCTGCTACCATTTCTTTATGTTCCTTAGCTCTTCTTTGCTGTGGTCTAATTAACAGGAAATAAAATATCGCAAAAATTAAGAATAGCGGCATTAATTGAATCAGCATCTGTTCCATTACGAATCTCCTTTAAATAATTAAGGCAATATACATACTTAGCATATATATTTGAACTAAATAATTAGTTAATATCTGACTTAATTGATGCTTTTAAGTGATTTAGACTGCTGTGATGGGTCAGATCTAAATGAAACGGGGTAATTGAAATATGCTGATTAGCAATTGCTTCTACATCAGACATAAACCCGTCGACCGCCATATTCAGCGGTGGAAGTGTTAATTTGGCATTTTCTTCAAGTCTTCTTCTAAGTCCAAATCTAAACAAATTATTCTCAACCTCATTTATAATCAAATCATCAGTATCTCTATTGCCTTGAGTTGTAATTTGTATACTTTTCACTTTATCAGATTGGCAATAAGGAAAATTAATGTTCATGAAAACATTACTGTCCCATCCCAGATTGGTTATATCAGTGAGTATATCTTTCAAAAAATGTTTTGAAGAGTCCCATGAGATTACATTTTTCTTACCCGCTTCGTAATTTTGACTGATTGCAATAGATGGTATCCTTCTTATCAAGCCCTCCATAGCTGCAGCAATAGTTCCAGAATAGGTTACATCCTCTCCAACGTTACATCCACTATTGATCCCTGAAAGAATTAAATCTGGTCTCTTATCTTTTAAAACATGGCTGATGCCAATGGCTATACAATCGCTAGGTGTACCATCTATAGAATAAACTTTTTGAGCTTGTTCTTTTAAATTTAATGCGTTTTGAAAAGAGAGAGCGTGTGAAGCGCCACTCTTTTCATGTTCAGGAGCAACAACCCATACATCATCTGAAAACTCTTTTGCAATAGTAGTTAATATTTTTATACCTTCTGCAGAATAACCATCATCATTAGTTATAAGTATTCTTGCATTTTCAAGTTTTACTGAAGGCATATGAGTATATTTAGTTTGAAATTTTTGTTATTCCACTCATGTAGGGAATTAATACTTCTGGTACATCAATAGAACCATCTTCGTTTTGATAATTTTCCATAACTGCAATTAAAGTTCTCCCTACTGCCAGTCCTGACCCATTAAGCGTATGCAGATATTTAATTGCATCATTTTCTTTGTATCTCGAATTCATTCTTCTTGCTTGAAAATCACCACAATTAGAGCAACTAGAAATTTCTCTATATGCGTTTTGCCCTGGAAGCCAAACCTCAATATCATATGTTTTCTGAGCTGAAAAACCCATATCTTGCGTGGATAAAATTACAACTCGATAGTGTAAACCTAATCTTTTTAGCACCTCCTCGGCACAACTCAGCATTCTTTCATGTTCATCAGCTGAATTTTCTTCAGAGGCTAAACTTACTAATTCAACTTTGTAGAACTGATGTTGGCGCATTATTCCTCGAGTATCTTTCCCGGCGGCTCCTGCTTCAGATCTGAAACAGGGTGTATGAGAAACATATCGTTTAGGTAGTTCAGCTGCATCCACTACACTCTCTCTTGTCATATTTGTTAATGGAACTTCAGCTGTTGGTATTAACCAATAATCATCTGTCGTTTTGAATAAGTCATCCTTAAACTTTGGAAGTTGACCTGTCCCAAACGCTGCCTGATCTCTTACTAGAATGGGTACATTAATTTCTTCATACCCGAATTCATTAGTGTGTAAATCAAGCATGAAATTTGCAATAGCTCTCTCAAGTCTTGCTAGCTCACCTTTTTGGATGACAAATCTTGCTCCAGATATTTTTGCGGCTTGATCAAAGCTCATTTTATTAAGATCCTCACCTAAATCAAAATGCTCTTTTGGTGAAAATGAAAATTCTTTCTTTTTGCCTTCGATCTTTATTTCTTTATTAACACTTTCATCTCCAACAGGGACTGAAGCGTCTGGCATGTTTGGCAATGACTCAAGTAAAGAATTTAATTCTTCTTTTACGATACGTTGGTTATTTTCTATCTCCTGCATTTTATTTTTTATTGAACTAACTTCACTTTTAAGCAATTCAGCTTCGTCTTTCTTACCATTTGAGGCATGTTCTCCTATCAATTTAGATTTAGCATTTCTTTCCTCCTGAAGTACCTGTAATTCACCAATTAAATCTCGATTTTTCTTATCAAGCTCTATTATTAATGAAGAAGACGGCTCATGCTTTCTACTTACTAAAGCCTCATCAAGCTGTTTTCCATCATCTCTAATTTTCTTTATGTCTAACATCTTATAATTTTATTTATTCTCTCTTTTTCGCTCTATGAATCGTACTGCATATATTGAAATTTCATACAATATTAATATGGGAACACCAAGACCTATTTGTGAAATGGGATCAGGAGGTGTGAGTATCGCTGCAACAGCAAAAACGCCAACGATTACATATTTTCTATTTTTTCTAAGTCCTTCAGAGCTCACAAATCCAACTCTTGCTAATAACGTGAGTAAGACAGGCAATTGAAAACTTAAGCCAAAAGCAAAAATCAGCCTCATAATTAAACTAAGATATTCGTTAACTTTAGCTTCTAATTGAATTGGCAATGTTCCTTGGCCTCCAATTGACTCAAATGATAGAAAAAACTTTATAGCGAGAGGCATAATAAAGAAATATACAAGTGAAGCCCCTAAAATGAATAAAATTGGAGTAGCTGCCAAGTAAGGAATAACAACTGTTTTCTCATTTTTGTACAAACCTGGTGCAACAAATATCCATATTTGAATTAGTATAAAGGGCAACGCAATAAATAGTGATGCAAATAATGCGACCTTTAAATATGTGAAAAATGTTTCATGTAATGCTGTAAAAATAAGTCTTCTTCCTGCTTCCCCTGCAACTGCATCTGCATACGGCTGAACTAAGAAATTGTATATAGAGTCTGCATATATGTACGCAATCACAAACAAAATTGAAATCAAAATGATTGATTTAATTAGACGGCTTCTTAACTCAATTAAATGTTGAATTAAAGGTTGCTTGGTGTCATTGAGTGTTTCTTTATGGTCACTCATCTTCAGTCTTTTTATCTTCTGATTTCATGATCGTTTCATTTATTGAGTCACGCATTTCATCAGTAAAATTTTTAGGACTTGCATTCTCAACTGATGACTTAATGTCGTCAACGCCAGCCTCCGAGGCAATTTCATTAACACTTGATTTAAACTCTCTAGAAAAGTTTCTGATTTTACCCCACCATCTTCCTAGGCCTCTCAGTACAGCTGGCAAATCTTTAGGGCCAACAAAAATTATTATTAATGCTGCGATGACAAGATACTCTACTCCACCAATTCCAGGTAACATAAGATAATACTATTGCTGTTACTCTTTAGTAGAGTTATCTTCTGATTTGTTGATTGACTTTTGCTCATCATCATCATTGATGCCCTTTTTAAAACTCTTTACTCCTTTAGCAACATCTCCCATTAATTCGGAAATTTTGCCACGTCCAAAAAGTATTACTAGAAGTGCAACAACAATTAAAATTTGCCAAAAACTAATTCCCATTCGGTCCTCTTAAAATATTAACTTGTAGAACTATTATATATAAAAAACTTATATTTAAAGAATATAATTAAGTATTGGCTTTAATACTACTGAATTTTACTGATTTTTCTCTAGATATATGGGTAATATCTTTTGCAGAGCCACTCTGTATAACTGTTCCATCTTCAATAACAATGACCTTATCTGACATCGAAAGCGCATCATCAAAATCATGAGAGACGATAATTGCCGTTATATTGTTGTCTTTTAAAATTTTTCTTGTTTCAACACGCAGCTGATTTGTAAGTGATTGATCTAAAGTTCCAAATGGTTCATCCATCAAAAGTATTTTAGGATTTGGAGCCATTGCTCTTGCAATTGCAACTCGTTGTTGCTCACCACTAGAGATCTCGTTTGGATAATTATAAGCATATCGGTCAACTCTAAATAGCTTAAGAAGTCTCATGGCGGTTGAATGTCTATTAGTTTTACTGCCACTCACTCCAAACATTACATTGTTTATTATTGTCAAATGAGGAAATAAAGCTCTTTCCTGAACAACTAATCCAACATCTCTATTTTCAGTCAAAACAGTATGAAAATGATCTGAGATAATTTGATCTTTCATTAAAATACTACCGCTAGTTTCTTTCTCTAAGCCAGCAATTATTCTCAATAATGTAGTTTTACCGCAGCCTGAAGGACCAAGAATTGATAATATTTCTCCATCTTCAAGCTCTATATTTACGTCATTAAGGACATTCTTCCCTTTAACGTAATAGTGATTTAAATCTTTAATTTCTAGTGCTGTCATTTAATCCCTACTAGCCGGTCTAGATGTTCTGATCATTCTAGTCAATATAATAATAGGTATCAAACCCACCAAAACTATTGCTATTGAGGGAGCTGCGGCATCATACATTCTTTCTTCTGCAGCATAAATGTATGTATAAACGGCAAGAGTATCGAAATTAAAAGGTCGCAAGATTAATGTTGCCGGAAGCTCCTTAATAACCTCTGAAACAACTAAAAGCATGCTGGTTAAAAAACTAGTCTTAAGTAAAGGAAGATGAACTTGAGCTAACAAGGCCCATCCTGATGTCTTTAGAGTTCGAGCTACATCATCTACTCTTGAGTTAATTCTTTGGTATCCTGCCTCAATTGTTGAGCTCGATAGTGCATAAGATTTAATTACATAAGCCAGTACCAAGCCCATTATACTTCCAGTTAAAATAAAATTAGAAAACTCTGATACAAAACTTTGATCAAAATAGGTTAACATTTGCATTACACCTATAGCGAGAATTAGACCAGGAACTGCATATCCAACTGTCAAAAAAGAGCTCATTACCTTTAAATAGTTGTTGCTTTTGTATCTAATGGAAAAATTAATAATCACTGCAAGTATAGAACATAAAAAAGCAGCCATCAAAGCAAGGTAAAAAGTATTCCAAGCAGTTGTAATAAATTTTTCATTAAAGAAATCTAGCTTATAGTTTAGAGCCCAATATAAAAGTTCCATTACAGGAAGTAAGAAGCCAATAAAAATTGGAGTAAAGCAAATTAAGAAAGCTAGAGTATTGGGGATCCCTTTAAGTTTTGTAAGGAAAAGCGGTTTATATAAAGACATTGCATTTGAATAGCTGGCATTTCGTCTAGAATATCTCTCAATTAAGATTAATGTGACCGCAAATATTAAAAGTAATGATGCTAGTTGCTTAGCCGTTTCAATATCATACATTCCATACCAAGTTCGAAATATTCCTGTTGTAAAGGTTGATATCGCAAAATGATCTACAGCTCCAAAGTCAGAGATTGTTTCCATTATAACAAGCATTAAGCCACCAATTATTGCAGGCCTTATCATTGGAACTCCAAGCTTATAGAAAGTCTCAAATTTATTTAATCCAAGGGTACGACCCGCCTCGAGCATCGTTCTTGATTGATTAATAAAAGCCATTCTACTTACTAAATAAACATAAGGGTATAAGGTGAATGAAAACACAATAATTGCACCCGGTACGTTTCTAAACTTTGGGAAAAAAGTAAATTCACGACCTAAATCAAATACATCACGTATCAGATTATTTGCTGTTCCAAAAGTATCGAATAAACCTGTAAATGTATAAGCAAGAATATATGGTGGGACCGCTAAAGGTAATATCAAGGCCCATTCAAAAATATTTTTTCCAGAAAAATTATAATTTGTAATTAACCATGCAGTACCTACACCAATAATAGATACTAAAATTGAAACACCCGCTACCAAATATACTGTATTAATAATGTATCCAGTTAAAACGTATTCGTACAGATGAGTCCAATTATCAGAGTACTCTCCCGTTAAGCTGTAGAGCACCAAAGCCACTGGTGCGATAAAGATTACAAATAGTGTAATTGGTGTTATTTCCCAAAAACTAAGTCTCATATGGTCTATTTTAGAATGATACTAATTAACATCTATATATATTTCAGTGTTTATATTTCAACATTATTTTTAATTTATAGAGGTAATCTGCCCTTGATACTAATGAGAAGATGAGACGGTGGACAAATTACCTCTTAATAGACGACAATTATTATTGCCATCCAACCCTATCCATCAACTTAACAGCATCTGGATTGAATTCGCCATAACTTGCAACTGAGGTCTGGTCTTCTTTAAAACCTGAGCCAAATTGAGCTATTAAGTCACTTGAAGCAACACTTTCTAGCATAGGAAATTCGTAAGTGTTATTTACAATGTGACTTTGTGCTTCTTCACTTAAAAGAAACTCAATAAATTTTACTGCATTATCAGCATTTGGAGCATTCTTCATAAGGCCAGCTCCGCTTACATTAATGTGTGCTCCACGGCCATCTTGACCAGGAAAATGTAATTCAACTTTTCTTGCTGCAGCTTGTTGCTCCTCACCTTTTTTGCCTGAGAGCATTAAACCAATGTAGTAACTGTTAGCAATTGCAATATCTGCTTCACCATTAGCTACAGCCATGATTTGTGCTCTATCATTACCTTCAGGTTTTCTTGCGAAGTTACCAACAAAACGATGGGCCCAGTCTTCAGTAGCTGAGATACCATTATTTGCAATTAAAGATGAAACTAATGATTGGTTATACATATTTCCAGAACTTCTGATTGCGATTCTTCCTTTCCACTTTGGATTAGATAGGTCTTCATAAGTGAGTCCTTCTATCTCTTCAGCAGAAACATTTACTGGATTGTAATACATAACTCTAGAACGCTTAGCTATTCCCACCCACTCATTGTTTGGGCCTCTTAAATTCTCTGGCACAATAGAGTCTATCGTACTTGAGTTAATACTTTGGAACATGCCATCTTTTTGGACTTTCCAAAGATTTCCAGCATCAACTGTAATAAAAACATCAGCTGGAGAGCTTGATCCCTCAGAAGCAAGTCTTTCCATCAAAGCTTTACCTTTACCTGAAATAACGTTTACTTTAATTCCAGTTGCATCAGTAAACTTTGAATACAAAGCATCATCAGAATCATAATGTCTTGATGTATATAGATTTACTTCACTTGCGAAAGAGCTTGCAATAGTAACAAAGCTAACCGCTAAGATTGTTAAAAGTTTAGTAATAAAATTCATAGTTCCCATTTCTATTGTTTAGAATGATTATAATTAGCAACTATATAAGCTTATTGAGAATGATTATCAATAGCAAATATGACGCATGGGTATGAATTTAAAGTTATAATGAGTTAATGAAACTAAGTAATTGATTTACTTCAATTTTTTTAAGTTTTTTATAATTTTGTATG
The DNA here is from genome assembly GCA_902584215.1 of uncultured Pelagibacteraceae bacterium. Taxonomy (GTDB): domain Bacteria; phylum Pseudomonadota; class Alphaproteobacteria; order Pelagibacterales; family AG-422-B15; genus CACNXQ01. Next base: position 40,868 of record CACHYW010000005.1, on the reverse strand, counting down.
ATTTCTTTTGCCTCTCCTCCATGCCATAGAATGGCCTCTTCGATTGTTCGAGCTCTGCCATCGTGAAGGTATCCGTATTCATCAGAAACTACATTTGTTAAACCGATCCCCCATAATGGAGGAGTCCGCCACTCACTTCCCTGTGCAAGGAACTCTGAAACGCCATCAGATAAACTTTCTCCCATATCATGTAAAAGAAAATCTGAATATGGATATATGATCTGATTGTTCAAATTTGCATGGGATCCAGAGTCGCCAGTCGTAAAACTTTCTACATGGCATGAGTTACAATTTAATGCGAAAAAAATCTCTTTTCCTTTTTTTACATTCTCTGCATTTATGCTCCTTCGCGCTGGTACTCCTAATTGAGACGAATAAAAAGTCACCAAGTCTAATTGATCACTGGATACCTCGAGATCATCGTATTCTTCACTGTTGCCGCTAATAGCCTTAGTGCACTCTTCTTGCTTACTGGTACAGTTAAATGGATTGCTATAAAGTTTATTTGATAACCCCATATCATGATAGAAAGCATCAGCAGTTTGTTGGTAAACAGACGGTTGTGCTGCTTTCCATCCAAATCTTCCAATCGCTAACCTTTCTTTTCGTATATCCCAGACTTTATTAGCCTTTCCAGAGACGCCATCTTTATTTGTGTCATCAATATCCTCATTCATCAATAAACTTTGGTCACTAATATGTTCAATGAGTCCAAGTCCTATCATTGGCTGTGCAATTCTTGCAGAAAATGTTGTGCTCTCATTAAATTCACCATAATTTAAATTATCTATTTTGATTATCGGACGACGAAGCTCGACCACTCTGCCGTCTTCATACATTTCGAGTGAATATTTATAATCGATTATTATATCTGCTTCTTTTAATACATCTTTAACAGAAAATTCACTTATCTGCCCTCCATAAGTATCATCATCAATATTTTTTATGTAATCGTTTGATTGCTCGATATTTTGAGAAATTTGGATAACTACAGAAATTTTGTCTTCTTTGTTAGTAAGTGGAATATGTCCTCTTCCATCGTTGATATGACATGACTCACATGAACGCGCACTAAAGAAAGGGCCAAGCCCGTCTTTAGCAATATTTTTTGAAATACTTGAATCTTCCCACATTCTCTCAAAAAGTGCATTACCAACAAGAAAATTAATTTGCATATGCTCGTCAAGATTTCTTGATGAAAGTGAGAAACTATTTTTATTTTCAACTTGATTTGAAGTTTCGCCCCCAGGCAGAGAGGGATCGGCAAATGTATCTGCTCTGATAAAAAAAATAGCTAGAAAGAGATATATGAATGATAAAAACCTGATCACTAAATGAAGGCTAAATGTTACTCGGCTTCGTGTCCACTTTGAATTAAATCGTCAATATTCTCATCTTCTCCGAAGGGTTCTATCTGACTTTGATCTACTTCCTGAGGCTCTTTGATATCGAGATTTGGAGGAAGCCTGCTCTCAAGTAATCCAGCGGCTTTTAACTCTTCTAACCCAGGCAAATCAGACACCTGTTCAAGTTGGAAGTACTCTAAAAATCTCTCTGTGGTTCCATAAATAATTGGTCTTCCTGGAACCTTTTTCCTTCCAATTGGTCTAACCCAGTTCAATTCCATCAATACATCAAGAGTTCCTGGGCTAAAATGAACACCTCTTATATCTTCAACTTCAGCTCGAGTTACAGGCTGATGATAAGCTATGATTGAAAGAGTTTCAGTTGCAGCTTTAGATAGCTTTCTTTGAACAATTTTTTCTTTTTTCATCATTGACGATAAATCTTGAGCAGTTTTAAAGCTCCACTTGTTTCCTGTTTTAACTAAATTCACACCTCTATTTTCGTATTGAGCTTTTAATAAGCTTAAAAGTTTATTTAGGTTCGATCCTTTTGGAAGACGAGCTTTCATACTCTCTGCGTCTAGTGGTTCACTCGCAGCAAACAATAGTGCTTCAAGAACTCTTAGATTGTCCATGTGCTCAGATGGAAAATTCATTATATTATCAGTTTGGTGTTCTTTACTCATATTAATTTTAATTTAGAAAATCATCTTGTTTTTTATTTTTAATAAATACTGGACCAAATGGTACAAGCTGTTGGACTTCTAGGACACCTTCTCTAACCAACTCCATTGCCGCTGCTAAAGTTCCAGCCACACCAGATCGAGCATTTTTGCCTTGAGAAAATTCCTTTGGTAGAAATTTTTCTAATCTTGTCCACTCAGGAACCTCACCAACCATTCTCTGCAATCTTACAAGTGCATCCTCCATTGCAAATACTTGAGGTCTTTCTATTGTCATCGATGAATAAGCTGTTCTATACCTCTGGTCCGCATACGATTTAAGTAAGTCGTATAAGTCTAAATAGTATTCAGGCGTTCTGATTAAACGTATTCCCTCAGGCATTCCTCTATTAAAAAAATCAATACCTAACTTTGGCAAGCCCATTAGTTTCTGTGACACTAGTCTTATGGCTTCAAGTTTTTTTAATTGGAATTTTAATCGCTCAGCCATCTCCTCTGCACTCAACTCTTCACCAGTTTCTTCTCTAGGTATTAGTAAGTTTGATTTTAAAAATGCCATCCATGCCGCCATTACTAAGTAGTCAGCCGCAAGTTCTAAATTGCGGTCTCTTACTTTGGCTATGAATTCCAAATATTGCTCTGTCAGCTGTAAAATAGATATTTTCATTAAATCTACTTTTTGAGATTTTGCTAACGTCAGAAGCACATCTAAAGGACCTTCGAAGACGTCTAAATTTACGATTAAGTCATCAGGGTCAGAGTCGACCCTTGGGCTTGTTTCACTATAAGTATTTGAAATATCTTCCACTTTTTTGATAGATTGATTCCTTATTATATAGCAGAAGAATAGTTAATTCGACGAAAATAACCTATGCTTGGCTTAGTAAATATTCAAATTCACTTCCAGCTTTATCTGAGTACATTGAAACCGGTCGATTATATGTACCTACAATTGCATCCGGGATAGCTATTGGCTTAAATTCTTCTTTAATTTTTTTGGCTATCATATTCATTTCATTGATTTTTCCATTGCAATGAAGAACTAGATCACAGCCCGCTTTGAGAGATTTAATTGCTGCATCAACAGGCTCGCAATTTACTGCTTTCATGGACAAATCATCAGTCATTAAAAGCCCTTTAAATTTCATGTGCTGCCTTATTACCTTCTTAATTATTATTTTTGAAAAAGTGGCAATATTATCTGAATCTATTTTATTGAATTTAATGTGAGCAGTCATGGCCAATTGTGCCTCTGCATTTTCAGCAAATGGTTTAAAATCGTATTTTTCTAAAAGTATTTCTTCAGCATCTACAATTGGCATTTCAAGATGACTGTCTACTTTTGCTTTCCCGTGCCCAGGAATATGCTTCATGATTGGCGCAACTCCATTTGATGTTAAAGTTTTAATAACTACTTTTCCTGCTGCGCTCACAATATTCTCATCAGTAGAATATGCTCTGTCGCCAATTATTCCACTTTCTTCATTTGCAGGTAAATCCAGTACGGGAATAGTATTGCTATTGATGCCAAGCTCTTTCAAAGTACTAGCCATCATAATTGAATTTAATTCTAGAAGTTTTAATCCAAGATCAAAATCTTTCTCAATCAGTTTTCCAAAAAAGTCACTTGTTTTAAATTTTTTTATATCATCAAGGTTTAATCTGGATACTCTCCCACCCTCTTGGTCAATTAATATAGGGAGGTTAATATGATTTATTTCTTTGAGATGAGCAGTTAGTTTTTTAAGGGCGTTAATATCACTGCAATTTCTTTCAAAAAGAATTACGCCCCAGGGTTTATAATGTTCAAAAAACTTTATTTCTTCGTTCGATAATTCAGTTCCTGATATTCCACATATAATGGGTAGATAGCTATTCATTATAGTGACGCTTACTCGCCCAGTTCATAAATATTTAAATCTGGAAATTCTAGCCCCCCAGTATCATCGGGTATAATTCTATAATTATCTAAATTTCCACTAATTGAAATAATCTCATCAGCATATTCAGTGTCAAAGAATAACCAAAAACCAATTAAAATAAAAATTGAAATGAAAACAGTTGAAATAATTGTAGTTTTCATTTTATTGCATTTCTTCAGGTGCAGAAACACCTAATATATCAAGTCCAGACTTTAGAGTACGTTTCGTAAGCATTAAAAGTGCAATCCTTGCATAAGTTCTTTCAATATTGTTTTCATCGATAAACCTCTTTTCTTTGTCAATCTTTCCTTGGTTCCATAATGAATGAAGAGCTGATGCTAAATCATACAAATAGTAAGATATTCTATGAGGTTCCTCTAATATAGCTGAAGTTTCTATGATGCTGCTATAATTCATTATTTTTTTTAATAAAAATAGTTCACCATCTTCCTTCAACTGTTCATAGTTACATTTATCAAAAGAATTTAGGTCAAGACCTAATTTATAATCTTCTAGGTTCCTTATAACTGAGCAGATTCTCGCATGAGCATATTGTACATAGAATGCTGGATTATCTTTTGATTGCTCCGTAACTTTCTGAAAGTTGAATTCTAATGGAGCCTCATTTTTTCTATACAACATCATAAATCTAATACAATCGCTGCCTACTTCATCAACTAATTCTCTAATTGTTATGAAATCACCTGATCTTTTGGACATCTTTAGTTGCTTCCCATCACTTATTAGTTTCACCATTTGACATAATTTAACTGAAAATTCTGCTTTATCATTAGTTAAAGCAACTATTGATGCATTCATGCGTTTTATATAACCACCATGATCAGCACCCCAAATATCAATTAGTTTCTGAGATCCTCTTTGGTATTTATCAAAATGGTAAGCGATATCGTTTGCAAAATAAGTCCACTCCCCATTTGATTTCTGTAATGGTCTATCTATCTCATCGCCGTAATTTGAAGATTTAAAAAGCATCTGTTCTCGTGGCTCCCAATCTTCGATTTGCTTTCCTTTTGGTTTATTTAAGATACCTTCGTAAATAAGATCTAAATCTTTTAATTTTTTGATAGCCTCATCAATCTTTCCCTCAGCAATTAGTTTTTTTTCAGATATAAAATGATCTTGCTCGATAGATAAAAGTTTTAAATCCGCTTTTATCAAATCCAATAACAAAGCTACACTTTCATCTTTGATTAATTCAAATAAATTATCTTGCTCTAGAATTTTATTCCCATTTTTATCAATTATTTTTTTTGCAACATCGATAAGATACTCGCCAGGATAAAAATTATCTGGATAATTATTATCGTTTTGCTGATTTAGTATTTCTTTAATTCTTATGATAACTGAGTCAGCTAAATAATTAATTTGAACTCCCGCATCATTTACGTAATATTCTTTTGTTACAACATAGCCTGTGGATGTAAGTAAATTTGATAATACATCACCAAATACAGCGCCTCTACAATGGCCTATGTGCAATGGTCCAGTCGGATTAGCCGAAACATATTCCACATTAATTGTTTGGCCATTACCTATATTTTTATCATACAGTTCGCTGCTATTTAATTTCTCACTTAGAAATTTATACCAAACAGACTTTTTGACACGAAAGTTAAGGAAACCAGGTTTTGCAATCTCTAGTTGTTCAAATTCAGAGTATTTTTCTAGGGAGGTTTTAAGAATTTCGGCAATTTTAATCGGTGGTTTGGAGAGCTCTTTGCTTAAAACCATGCAAATATTAGTACTTAAGTCTCCATTGTCTTCGTTCTTAGGACTTTCAACAACAAAACGACTTTCGTTTATAACTTGCTCTGGTAATTTAAAGTTTGTTACAAATTCCTTTGAGATAATAGACTTATAAAAATGAAATATATCTGACATCAATTTATGTGTTTATTATATATTGTTTGTGCAAAATTATCGGTCATACCTGCAACAAAATCACAAATCATTCTTGATTTATGATTTTCATTTTCATAATTTGGCAGATATTTGCTGTATATCATGTCGTCAGCGTTCATAAATAATTGAAATAAGGAGGTAATTATTTTGTGAGCGTTTTGGGTCATGCTCTTTACTTTATCATGGTTATACATTTTAGATGAAAGGAAAGATTTTATGGAACTAACTTTTTCCTTCATAACAGGTGAGAAATCAGCAACTAATTGATTTTGCAACCTAACATCATTGGCAGTTTTTATAGATAACTTGCTCACGTGCTCATCAATAGTATTCATTACATCTTTGATCATAATTGCTGTTGATTTTCGTGTTATCTCGTTATTTATCCTTTGCATCTCGAATGACTCAAATTCCGTTGGAAAGCTTTTTATTATATCACCGATCAGTGGAAGATTGGCCAGCTCATCGTAAGTGAAAAACCCAGCTCTGAGGCCATCATCTAAATCGTGATTGTTATAAGCAATATCATCCGCTATTGATGAAATTTGAGCCTCTAAGGATGGAAACTCATTTAATTGTAAATTAAATTTATTATTTAATTCATTTATTGTCATAGGAATATTTTCTTTTATTGGACCATTATGTTTTACCAGGCCTTCTAACGTCTCCCATGTAAGATTTAGACCATCAAAATTAAAATATTTTTTTTCAAGTAGGTGCACTATCCTTATCGCCTGATCATTATGATCAAACCCTCCATAATTTTTCATTGACGAAGAAAGAGCATCTTCTCCTGCGTGTCCGAATGGTGGGTGTCCTATATCGTGGCTTATGGACAATGTATCGGCTAAATCTTCATTAAGATTAAAAACCCTGCATATTGATCGTGCAATTTGAGATACTTCAAGAGAATGGGTAAGTCTTGTTCTATAGTGATCGCCTTCATGAGAAACAAAGACCTGAGTTTTGTGTTTAAGTCTTCTAAAAGCAGCTGAGTGCAATATTCTATCTCTATCTCTTTGAAATTCAGACCGAGTTTGACTATAACTTTCCTTAATCAATCTTCCTTTTGATGTTTCAGGAGATGAAGAAAGTAATGATAAGTCTTTTGAAATACTCATTAGTTGCGAACTATATATTTAAATTATATCCTATAATAATTGATTACTTTAAGAATCCTATAAAAACAACAATAGATTTATTATGACTAAAATAGTTAGTTGGAATGTCAATTCAATCAGAGTTCGCTTACCTCACCTTGTTCAGTTGAAAGAGACTATTGATCCTGATGTCATCATGCTTCAAGAAACTAAGTCAACAGACGAAAATTTTCCATTTAATGACATTAAGGAAATGGGCTTTGAAATAATTACAAAAGGGCAAAAATCTTATAATGGTGTCGCAATATTATCGAAACTTCCCATGGAGCTTATAGCCAATGAACTTCCTGGCAATACGAAAGATGAGCAAGCAAGATTTATTGAAGTAAAGATCAAAGATAGAAACCCTTTCAATATTGCTACGATTTATTTACCCAATGGTAATCCAATAGATACGGAAAAATTTCCTTATAAACTCGATTGGATGCAAAGACTTAAAGATTATGCAAAACAGAAAATTGATAATCAAGAGACTGTAATTTTTGGGGGAGATTACAATATAATTCCAAACCGTGGCGATGCTGTGAATATTGAAAAATGGAAAAATGACGCTCTTCATCACCCCGACTCAATTAAAATTTTTAGAGAAATCATCAATCTTGGGCTAACTGATGTATTTCGAGTATTTAATTCGAAAGAATTTGAATTTACGTACTGGGACTATTCACGTGGCTCATGGGAAAAAGATAATGGTCTTAGAATTGATCATTTTTTATCAACACCCAGCGCAACAGATCGAATAATTGATTGTCAAATTGAAAAACAATTCAGAGGTCTTGAGCGACCTTCTGACCATGTGCCTATTTGGTTTGAAATAAAATAATTACTTTGGATTTCGCGCAATAATATTTATTAATTCGTAAACGATTGTTGCTGCAGCAGTGGAAGTCAACTCAGCATGATCATAGGCTGGTGCAACTTCAACAACATCAGCTGAAACAAGTTGAGATCCAGCGAGGCCACGTAACACATTTAAAATTTCTCTTGTGGTCATGCCAGCTACTTCGGGAGTTCCTGTGCCTGGAGCATGGGCAGGATCTAACACATCAATATCAATAGATATGTAAAGAGGGTTGTCTGCAATTCTGTCTTTAATTCTCTGAACAATTTGATCAATTGAGTTAGTCTGAAATTCATCACAATGTATTGTTTTAAATCCTAGATCTCGATCATTTTTTAGATCATTAGTGCTGTATAAAGGCCCCCTAATGCCAATGTGCATTGAAGCATCATCTAAAAATAAACTTTCCTCTCTTGCTCGTCTAAATGGAGTTCCGTGCGTATATGGTGCACCAAAATAAGTGTCCCACGTATCTAAATGGGCATCAAAATGAACCAAAGCAACTGGTCCACCAACTTTTTTGTTAACAGATCTTAAAAGTGGTAATGCAATTGTGTGATCGCCGCCAATTGTGACAATGCTTCCTGCTTTTGAAAGCAAATCATCAGCTCCTTTTTCAATTTGCTTGATGGCCTCATCAATATCAAATGGGTTGCAGGCAATGTCTCCTGCGTCAGCAACTTGCTGAACCTTAAATGGTTCAACATCATAATCCGGATGATAATTTGTTCTTAATTGGCGAGAAGCCTGTCGAACGGCCTGAGGACCAAACCTAGCTCCTGGTCTGTAGCTTGTTCCGGCATCAAATGGTACGCCGATTATTGCTACATCACACTGATCAACATCTCTTAGTTCTGGTAAACGTGCAAATGTAGAAGGTCCAGCGTATCTTGGAACAACGGTACCACTTACTGGTTGAATAGGTCCTTTTTTATCAGTCATAAAGCTTAATCAAATCCTCCAAAATCTTGGAATAGCGATGGATCTCCGAAAATGTCATCGTAATCTTCTGTTCCTCCTAAGGATCCTCCTGAGAGTTCTTCCTCAGTTAATTCATTAGACTCTAAGGTTTGCAATTGTTCAAGGAATTTTGATTTTTTTTGCTGATCTGCAGCATCAATGCAAGACTGCCCATAAAGATCATTTTTGACAATTTGTGTTGCTCCATAAGTAACAAAAACTAATATAAGCAAGATTGCAACTATTCCTTTTGGAACTTTAAAGCCTGCTTTGTATTCCTTATTAATTCTCCCAGAAGCAGCTTTCTCTTTAACAAATATCTCTTGAGATTGAGCATATTTTTTTTCACTTCTTCTTCTTAATATTTCATATGTAACAGCTGCAATTAAAGTTAATGCTATAATGGTCAAAGCCAATGCGCTTAAGGCGGGACTTATGCCAAGTCTTACTTTGGAAGCAATGACTGTGGTTAGTGTTTGATCAGATAAAATACTAAATACAGTCGTATTATAATTTTCAAAAGAAAACAAAAAGGCAATAACGGCTGCTGATGCAATCGCCGGCATTAAATAAGGTACTAAAATTTTAAAAAATACTTGTGTTTGAGTTGCGCCTAAATCCAATGCAGCTTCCTCTTGTGTTTGGTCAAATCTTTGAAGTCTTGCGACAAAAATTAAAAAGCAGTAAGTTGATATAAAGCACGTTTGTGCTAGAATTGTGAGAAATATTCCATTTCTACCAACATCAGAAATGAACCCATCTCCTCCAAGTCCTGCGATACGATCCCATAATACTACAGTGGATATTCCAATAATGACACCAGGAAATAAAACAGGCATAATAGAGATTGAATAATAAATATCTCTTAACTGAGATCGAACTTGTGTTAAGACAATCGCGGCTGCCATGCCAATGGGCACAGAAAGTGATACGACTCCTGCTCCTATAATTAAACTACTAATAATCCCATCATGTAATCGCCAATCTGAAAGAAGGCCTGCTAAATGTTGTCCGTCATATGCAATTTTTCCTTCATTAAACCATCTAAAACTAAAACACTCCCAAGGAGAAATAGATGGAAACTCGGCAGAATTAAATGCTGTAATACTCATGATGATCAATGGACCAAATAGATAGGCAAAAAATATAAAGATATACATGCCCATCATGAAATTAATAAAGTATGTTGGTTTCATTTTATAATTTCACCTATCTTAACTTTAAAAATCCGCATCATTGCTAAAACAAAAATAACAGAAATAATTAATAAAATAATGGAGTACGCTGATCCACGGGACCAGTTATCATTCATGTTGAACCACTGGTAAATGAGCTGTGGAAACCAAAGAGTATTTGGGCTGCTTAAGACCACTGGTGTTGCAAGAGCTCCCACAGTCAACATGAATACCATTGTGCATCCAGACACAATTCCTGGCTTTGCATGAGGAATTACTATCCTCCAATGCGTTCTCAAAGAGGAGGAGCCTAGATCTTTTGCGGCCTCAATCTGATTAATGTCTAAGCTCTCAATGGCGTTATATAGAGGAAACATCATTAATAAAATGTATGCGTATACCAGGCCCGTATATAATCCAATATCGTATGTAATGAACAAAATACTTTGATCAATTATTCCTATTCCAGTTAAAAAATTATTTATAACTCCTTCATTTGCAAAAAGTATTCTTAATGCGAAGGACCTTAAGAGTTCATTGATCCAAAATGGTATTATTAAAGAAACAATCAATAATCTCGCAGTGCTTGGGTTGGCAATTTTAGCAATATAAAAAGCAATTGGATAACAAAATAACAAATTCGCAATAGTGACCATTATCGATACAAGAATAGTTCTTCCAAAAACTCCAAGATCAACAAAATTAAATGCATCAAGTGATGTTTTTGAGCCAAAAACAAAATGCTGATAATGTTCCATTGTATAATAATCTTGAGGTCCTCCGCGCGCTAACGGCGGGACATTTGATCTAAAAGATAAGTCCAGCATGTATAGTTGAGGTATTATGACAAGAAAAACAAACCAAAAGACTATTGCCACCAAGAAATAAATAGCAACTGCCTTACCGTTCTTTTTAAAAAATGGCTGCGTGAATAAATAATTTCCCATATTTAATCTATGGCTAATTGTGCTTTAGGTAGAATTGAAGACTTTGTGGACTCAAAGCCAAGTTGTAATTTTGTACCTGCAGAGATTGATGAAGTATCAATTGCATTTGGAATAGAAAACTTGATCTTTGTTCCAGACTTTAATGTTGCGTAGAAATTTTTTATATTTCCCTCAAATTCAAAACTTTCAATGTCTACATCAATTAAATTATCAAAACTGTCACCATCTCTTGGTATGAATAATGACTCAGGTCTTACAAAAGCAATTGCTTCATCCCCAATGTTTAATTTCTTATTTTCGTTCATTGTCGATACGAAATCACCATCAGGGGTTTCTATTTTAATCTTATTTTGATTGGTCTCTTTTACTTTTCCAAATAGAGGATTGTTTTCTCCAACAAAAGTTGCAACAAAAGGGGTTAATGGGTTGTTATAGACTTCATCACAAGGTCCTATCTGCTCAATTTCCCCTTCGTTCATTACAGCAATCCTATCAGACATTGTTAATGCCTCCCCTTGGTCATGAGTAATATAGATAAATGTTATGTTAACCCTTTTTTGGATTTCTCTTAACTCGGTTCTCATTCTTTGTCTTAGTTTTAGATCTAATGCAGATAAAGGTTCGTCTAATAATAAAACTTTTGGTTCAACAGCCAATGCTCTTGCGATTGCTACTCTTTGTTTTTGTCCACCTGATAATTGATGTACTTTTTTTTCGCCCTGTCCCTCCAATGCAATAAGCTCTAAAAGCTCATCTGCTCTTTTTTGTCTATCTCCCTTCGAGACTCCTCTGACCTCAAGAGAGAAAGCAATATTTTCAGAAACTGACATTAAAGGAAATAAGGCCAGATTCTGGAATATGAGAGAAGTAGGTCTTTTGTTTGGTCCAATGCCAGACATATCTTTGTTATCAATTAACACAGATCCTTCAGAGGGATCTTGAAATCCTGAAATAGCTCTCAGCAATGTTGTCTTTCCGCAGCCAGATGGTCCCAAGAAAGAAAAGAATTCACCGCCGTTAATTTTTACGTTAACGCTTTTAGCTGCATAAAAACTCCCAAAAGTAACTGAAACATTGTTTAATTCTACGTCTGCACTCATAAGAAAATTATAGTTATTAAATTAATAAACACGATACAAAAAAAGCGCCCAAGATACGATCTTGAGCGCCTTAAATGTTATTAGAAACTAATTACGCCGTTTCAAATTTATTCGCGTACTCAGCTCTTGCATCAGCAAACCAAGGTGGCTCCGGTGGCCAAGGATTCAACTTAGTAGAAGTATCCCCTGGATAAATTGCTTTCGCTAAAGCTTTTGTTTCTGGTGAGTAAAAATCAGAAGCGCCATTAACAGCTGAATTATATCCAATTTCATTAATAGTTTTACCACCAACTTCAGGGGTAAAGCTATAATTGATTAATTCATAAGCTTCATCAATGTTCTCAGCTTTTGCAGACAATGTGATGCCGTCAATCCATGCTAACGCACCTTCATCTGTAGTTTGATAGGCAACTGGCTCACCAGCTTTCATCATTGCTGCAATTGGGCCATCCCAAGTTTGTCCAACGACCACACCATCAGATGTAAATCCTTGTTTCTGAGGATCAGCTCCTGACCAGAATTTAACAAGATTTCCTTTTTTAGAAATACAGAAATCAGTAATTGTCTCCCAGTTCTTTCTCATAGTGTCTTCGTCATTATAAGAAGACCAGAAGTCCATCTTGCCTTGGTGATGCATCCAGATTCCACAACCTGTCATCATTGAGTAAGTCCTACCCATCATGAAAGCTCCATCAATGCCTGGATTAGGCTCCCATAAATCACCAAAACTTGGAAGGCCATCTGGAGTCCATTTGTCAGTTCTCCAAGAAATTGACTCTGTTCCCCACAATTGTGGAACCCAGTGAGATCCATTCCCACCAAAATTCCAATCGCGCTCACCTACTGCGAGCATCCCCGGGTTTACAGCACTAGTATTGATTCTATTCATATCGAATGGAGCTAAGACACCTAGGTTCTCCCATTGCAACGCCCTCATATTCGTCGGGCTTGCTAGGTCATAACCTGCGCCACCACCAGCTTTCATTTTTGATATTATTTCACCGTTGTCTCCGATTTTGGTATGGTTAACAGTAATGCCAGTTTTAGCTTTAAAATCAGCTACAACTGAATCAGGCAGGTACTCACCCCACATCAAAACGTTTACAACAGGTGCGGCAAAAGCATTTGGAATGTACCAGGGGCCAATAGCTGCTGCTGCTCCAGTTGCAGCTGCACCTTTTAGGACTGATCTTCTTGAAACTTTTGCAGCCTTAAGAGTTTTATTTATTTTCTTCACGGCTACTCCTCACATTGTTAATTAATTAATAAAAAATTCTCATACATAAGAGAGAAGGTGTAAAGAATAAAGTTTAAGAAATTTGCGTAAATCTCTGGTCTTCAATAATTTAATTCCAATCTAAGCATCTGAAAAATATGAATAAAAATTAATTATAATTTTATACATTAAGAGAATTTGATAAATATATGATTCATATAAATATATTTTTTGAATATATTTGATACTTAATACTTGGCTAAATCACTGTTTTAAATAGACTTTTGTCATGATTTTAACAACCACAATTGGTTCGTTCCCTAAGCCGTCCTTTTTACCTTTATCAGATTGGTTTAAAGGAGAAAAAGGTACCGACAACGAAAGACCAACTTCTGCATATCAAGAAGAAAAATATAAGATGGGCAGTCAATATGAAAGTCTAATAAATGAAGCATCAAAACAAGTCATTAATGATCAAATTGCTTGCGGAATCGATATTGTCACTGATGGAGAGGTAAGAAGAGAAAATTATATTCACTATCATTGTAGGCATTTAAAAGGGATAGACTTTAAGATACTCACTGAAAAAACTGCAAGGACTGGAAATTATAACTGCTGGCTTCCCACCATAACAAAAAAAATTGAATTCAATGGTTATTTTTTAGATAAAGAATTTAAGCTTAATCAATCTGTTTCAAACAAGCCAATTAAAGCTACAATACCAGGCCCCCTTACTATTGCTGATACTATTTCTGATAACTTTTATCATGATGAAAAGAAGATGTGCTTCGACCTAGGTGAAGTAATCAATAAGGAAATCAAAAATCTTGTTGATGTTGGCTGCAGATATATTCAAATTGATGAACCACTATTTGCAAGAAAATCAAAAGAAGCGCTTGAGTTTGGGATTGATAATATTGAACGTTGCTTTCACGGCATTAACAATTGCGATAAAATTGTACACATATGTTGTGGCTATCCTGATAAAATAGACTCAGTTGATTATCCAAAGGCTCCTCTATCTAGCTATTTTGATTTGGCTGACGCATTAGAAGCAAGTTGTATTAATACAATTTCAATTGAAGATGCACATCGATATAATGATTTAAAGTTATTAGAAAAATACAAAACAAAAAAAATTGTATTTGGTCTTTTAAAAATAGCCTCAAGTCAAATTGAAGATATTGATATGATTAGATCTAGAGCTTTAGATTGCCTTAACCATATTGATAAAGAAAGACTTATAGCTGCTCCTGATTGCGGGCTTGGCTATCTATCACGAGAGTTGGCAATAAAAAAATTAACAAATCTCTGTAAAGCTGTTGAAGATATTTAAGCAATTAACTTTTCAGGCATACAAAAATCTAAATCAAGATCTATAGCTACATCTTGCTGTGTACAGTTTCCGTCCATTACATTTAGACCATTTAAGAAATTTTTATTAGAACTCAAAGCTTTATTGAGACCATTTTTGGCTAAATCAGATACAAATGGCAATGTTGCTTGATTAAGGCTTATTGTTGATGTTCTAGGAACACATCCAGGCATATTTGTAACACAATAATGAACAACATTATGCAGAACATACACCGGATCAGCATGAGTTGTTGGCTTGCTAGTTTCAATGCATCCCCCCTGATCAATGGCTACGTCAACAAGAGCAGAGCCTGGTTTCATCTTTGAAACTAAGTTTTCCGAAACTAGTTTTGGCGCTGACGCGCCTGGCACAAGAACACCCCCTATCAATAAATCGCAATCTTTTACATTTGCATCAATATTATCAGGTGTCGAAATCACAGTTGAAACTTCATTGTTAAAGAATGATTTTAGTTCATCAAGCCTCTGTTGAGATTGATCAATTAAAATAACATTTGCTTTCATTCCATGCGCTATTAATGCGGCATTAAATCCAACTACACCACACCCAATAATAACTACATTTGCTGGCGGGGCTCCAGTTGCACCTGATAAAAGTACTCCTCTGCCATTGTTTGTCATCTCTAATGATCTTGCTCCTGCTTGAATAGAAATTCTGCCTGCAACTTCGCTCATCGGAGCGAGTAGTGGTAGGCGATTATTCTCATCAGTAACAGTCTCGTAGGCGATACACGTTGATCTAGATTTCATTAGCCCTAGGGTAAGTTCCTTATTGGCGGCTAAATGAAGATAGGTAAATAATAGTTGATTTTTTTTAAGAAGCTCAACTTCTTGTTTTTGTGGTTCTTTAACTTTAATTATTAATTCACTTATATCAAAAACTTCTCTGGCAGTTTTGCAAATGCTTGCACCTGCAGAAGCGTAGTCAGCGTCAGTAAAGCCTGAGCCTATTCCTGCCCCTGTTTCAACAATTACCTTATTGCCCTCTGAAACAAGTATCTTTACACTATCAGCAGATAGTCCTACTCTATTTTCTTGAGGTTTGATTTCTTTAGGAACACCTATTAACATATATGACTAATTTTTATACTATTTGTATAAATATAAAAAGGACTAAGATCTCTAATGGCAAAAAAATGGCTTAAAATTGTTTATACAGAAAAGAATCCAGCAAAACTAAAACTGCATTATAAAAATTGGGCAAAGGAATACGATAAGGATTTAACTGATTGGGGATACGCTTATCCAAAACGATTGAAAGAGATCATTCTTAGTAAGAAAATAAAAATTTCAAAAAAAGCAAATATTTTAGACGCTGGATGTGGAACTGGATTAGTAGCTGAAGAGTTCAGTAAATTAGATTATAAAAATCTTACGGGTTTAGATAATTCAAAAGAAATGCTAGAACTTGCTAAATCAAAAAAAATTTTCAAGAAGCTTGTTTGCCAATCATTAAATAAAAAAACTACATTGAAAAGTAATCAGTTTGATTTATTAATCTGTACAGGAGTCCTTACAGCTGGTCATGTAGGGCCAGGTGCAATCAAAGAATTATTAAGAGTTACAAAAAAAAATGGTTACTTAATACTTTCAATTTCTGAGACGATTTTTAAAAAATTAGGTTTTGATACAGAACTATCCTACAGAACTAATGAATACACTCCTTTGTATATCTCAAGGCCATTCCTTGCACTTCCTCGTCACAACTCCAGCGCAAAAAATAAAATTTATATTTTAAGAAAATCCTAGCCTATTTGTTCTTGACTCATATCACTGGAGTCAATGCCTGCAATTTCAACAGGCTTTTTCATTGCATCTCTTCTGAAAGGCTCGCCTAATTCTTGATTCAAAATAACTTCAATAAATGTTGTGATACCTTTATCCTGATCTTCGCAGGCCTTCCTTAGGTTTTGAGTCAATTCTTCCATCGTTCTAACTATGACACCTTTTAAGCCACATCCTTCTGCTACTTTTGCGTAACTTAGTTCTGGATCTAATTCAGTTCCAACAAAATTATTATTATACCAAAGAATTGAATTTCTTTTCTCGGCACCCCATTGATAATTTCTGAATATTACCATGGTAATGGCAGGCCATTCTTCTCTTGCACAAGAGGTCATCTCGTTCATACTAATACCAAATGCACCATCGCCAGCAAATCCAACAACTGGAATATTAGGACATCCAATTTTAGCGCCTAGAACTGAGGGGAAACCATATCCACACGGACCAAATAGACCCGGAGCAAGATACTTTCTTCCTTCATCAAAAGTAGGATAAGCATTTCCTATTGCACAATTATTGCCAATATCTGAGGAAATAATTGCTTCTCTGGGCAGAGCCGCTTGGATTGCTCTCCAAGCCATTCGTGGAGACATTCTATCAGAGTCTCTCTTCCTAGAGTCTGCGTTCCATGTGGTTCCAGGATCATCATCTTCGTGATCCATGCTGCTTAGTGTTTGCAGCCAAGAAGATTTGGTTTGATGAACTAATGCTTTTCGATCATCTCTACCATTATCACCAGCGCTTAGAGCTAAGTTATTTATTAATTGTTGTGTTACAAGCTTTGAATCTCCACAAATGCCTACACTTACCTTTTTAGTAAGCCCTATACGGTCTGAATTGATATCGACTTGAATTACTGATGCATCTGTTGGCCAATAATCTATGCCATAGCATGGTAAAGTAGAAAAAGGGTTTAACCTAGTACCTAAAGCAAGAACAACATCAGCCTTTGAAATTAATTCCATTGCTGCTTTTGATCCATTATAACCTAAGGGTCCAACAGCTAAACGATGATTACCTGGAAAACTATCATTATGTTGATATCCACACGCAACGGGAGCATCCAATCTTTCAGCAAGTAATTTACATTCTTCAATAGCATCGCCTAATACAACGCCAGCACCAGATAAAATTACAGGAAATTTAGCATTAGATAGTAACTTTGATGCTTTTAATATTGCCTCATTCCCCCCAGCTGGTCTTTCAAAATTTATAATCGTTGGTATTTCAATATCAATGACTTGTGTCCACATGTCTCTGGGTACATTTATTTGAGCAGGTGCTGAGCCCCTAAACGCTTTTGATATTACTCTATTTAAAACCTCTGCTATTCTGGAAGGATCTCTCACCTCTTCTTGATAGCAAACCATATCTTTAAATAAAGCCATCTGCTCGACTTCTTGAAATCCGCCTTGACCAATTGTTTTGTTGGCAGCTTGAGGCGTTACTAAAAGTAAAGGAGTATGATTCCAGTATGCTGTTTTAATTGGCGTCACAAAGTTTGTGATACCAGGACCATTCTGAGCAATGCACATTGACATTTTTCCTGTAGCACGAGTGTATCCATCAGCGACAATGCCTCCGTTAGTTTCGTGAGCTACATCCCAAAAAGTTATACCGGCTTTGGGAAATAAATCAGATATAGGCATAAACGCTGAACCAATAATCCCAAATGCATGTTGTATGCCATGCTTCTGTAAAACCTTGATAAAAGCTTCTTCTGTTGTCATTTTAGTCATATTTAAAACTTTTCTATTAATATTTAACAACTACTTCTTTTATTTTTTGTAACATTTCGTCAATGTGCTTTTCTTCGGCAATCAAAGCAGGTGCAATTATACCGCTGTCGCCAGTAAATTTAATATGAACTCCATTCGCAAAAGTTTTCTTTTGAGCATCATATCCACGTACCCCTGGAGTTTTATCAACTGCAAGATCGATGGCAGCCATCATTCCATCTCCCCGAACATCTGTTACAGCCGGAACATCTTTAAACGCATCAAAAACAGCATCTAAAAAATAAGGTGACATCTTTTCAGCTCTTGCAAAAATATCTTCTTTTTCATAAATATCTAATGTAGCTAATGAAGCTGCAACACATGCGGGGTGACCTGAGTATGTGTAGCCATGAAAAAACTCAACTCCGTGTTCAGGGCCATTATCAACAATTGCGTTATAAATTTTATCAGAAACCCCAACAGCTCCCATTGGCTGGGAACCATTCGTAATAGCTTTAGCCATAGTGATCATATCTGGTTGAACATTATACTTAACTGAACCAAAAGACTTTCCTGTTCTTCCAAACCCTGTAATAACTTCATCAAAAATTAATACGATGCCATGCTTATCACATGTTGCTCTTAACTTTTCTAAGTATCCCTTAGGTGGTATTAATGTTCCCGTTGATCCCGCGATAGGCTCTACAAAGCATGCAGCAATTGACTCTGGGCCATACATATCAACAAACCTTTGAAGATCATCAGCTAAATGTGCACCATGTTCTGGTTGACCTTTTGTAAACTTATTTTCATCTAACCAGGTATGTCTTAAATGAATAACGCCAGGCATTGCAGCAGTAAATATTTCTCTATTTTTAATCATGCCACTAAGAGATGTGCCGCCAATATTTACACCGTGGTAAGCTCTTTCACGTGATACAAACTTCATTCGATGAGCTTGTCCAATTGCATGCTGATATGCTTGAACAATTTTTATAGCTGAATCTATTGCTGTTGATCCACATATCGTGAAAAAAACATTGTTTAAGTCACCAGGTAATAGTTTTGCAACTTTTTCAGCGCAAGTAAAAGCAGGCAAGTGTGAAACCTGGAAGCTTGGTGAATAATCTAATTTTAATAATTGCTGATGAACAGCATCCGCAATTTCTTTTCTTCCATGACCTAGAGGTACGCAAAATAATCCTGAAGAAGCATCAATTACCGTATCACCTTTATGGTTCCAATAATATACACCTTCCCCTCTATCCAAAAGCCTCGGATCTTTTTTGAAATCCTTATTTGCAGTGAAGGGTAAAAAGTAATTTTCGAGTGAATTAGTCGTAGGTGTAGTGTTTGCCATATGGATCCTTTCAAATCTATAAAGATATAATGATTATACTAATCTTATTTAAGCTGCTTGACTAGAATTACCACTTTTATGAAATGTCTCATTTTTTGCGGCCATATCACGAAGAAGCTTGCAAGGTGTAAACCTTTCACCATATTTTTGTGCAAGTTTATCTGCTTCAGCAACAAATTCTTTGACGCCTATCATATCAATGTAAGATAGCGTTCCACCAGTCCAAGGTGCCATTCCCCAGCCTAGAATTGCTCCAATATCAGCATCGCGCACATCTGTTAGAACATTTTCTTCATAACACTTAGCTGTTTCCAAGGCTTGAATATAGAGAAATCTCTTTTTTAGTTCATCAACTTCAGGCTGCTCGTTACTTTCCTTACAAAGATTAGATAATTCAGGCCATAAGTATTTTTTCCCGCTCTCAGGATATTCATAAAACCCTTTATTATTCTTCTTTCCAAACCTGCCTTGCTTTTCAACCATTTCTTCCATAATTGAATACATAGGTGTAATAGGAAACTCTTTTCCCTCTGCCTCGAAGTCTTTTTTAGTTTGAGTAGTCACCTTCCATGCAAGATCTAAAGCTACAGCATCTGAGAGAGCTAAAGGCGCCATTGGCATGCCTGTCATCTTTCCAGCATTTTCAATTAGTGCGGGCTTAATTCCTTCTGCAAGCATTGCAACACCTTCACCTGTATATGTGCTGAATACGCGGCTTGTATAGAAACCTCTACTGTCATTTACCACAATTGGAGTTTTCTTAATCTTTTGCACATAATCCATTGTCTTAGCAAGAGTCTCCTGTGATGTTTCTTTTCCCATAATAATTTCAACTAATGGCATTCTTTCAACAGGAGAAAAATAATGAATTCCAATAAAATTATTAGGTCTTTTAGAATTTTTAGCCAGTCCTGTGATGGGTAAAGTTGAAGTATTGGAACCAAAAACAGCCGTCTCAGCAATTTGTGCTTCAGCTTTAGCGGTAACTTCGGCCTTGATGTCTCTGTTTTCAAAAACTGCTTCTACAATTAGATCTGCACCTTGAAGCAAAGAGTAATCAGTAGTAGGAGTTATTAAGTTTAAAAGTTTTTCTTTCTTTTCTTCTGTAGTTCTTTTTTTGCTTAATTGCTTATCTAATATTTTAGTTGAGTAATCTTTTCCTTTATCGGCAGCATCTTGATCAGTATCAATTAAAATAACCTCTATACCTGCTTTTGCGGTAACATAAGCGATACCTGCACCCATTAGTCCAGCTCCAAGTATACCAATTTTTTTGACATCATACTTTTCAAAGTCCTTTGGCCTTCTTGCTCCCTTACTGAGAGCTTGCATATTTACAAATAAGCTTCTGACCATATTTTGCGATCTTGGATCCATTACTACATTGGTGAAGTATCGCGCCTCAATTCTTAATGCAGCATCAATTGGAACCTGAACACCTTCATATACTGCGGACAAAATAGCTGTTTGAGCTGGATAGTTATTGTAAGAATTTTTCCTAAGCGATGATGAGGCCGCAGCCCATAGCATCATGCCTTTTGGCGTGTAAGGAAGTCCACCTGGGAATTTAAATCCTTTTTCATCCCATGGTTGAACTGCTTTACCACCATCAACAATATATTTTTTTGCAACGGCTAATAAACTTTCTTTGTCTGTCACTTCGTTAATAAGTCCTGCGCTAAGAGCTTTTTTAGGAGTGAATGGAGTTCCTGCTAAAAGGAAGCCCATTATGTCTTGGGTAACTCCTGCCAATCTAGGCACTCTTTGAGTCCCACCCGCTCCGGGTATAAGGCCAACTTTTGCTTCTGGTTGTCCGATTTGAATTTTATCATTATCAATTGCAACACGATAATGACATGACAAACAAATCTCAAATCCACCGCCTAAAGCATGTCCATTTATTGCTGCAACAAAAGGCTTGCCACATGTTTCCATGCTTCTAAACAACAGTTGCATTTCCATATTTCCATTATAAATTTTTTCTGCAGCCTTAACTTTATCTTCTTGAACGCTGTCAAAACCAAAAACTTCAGAAGACGTAAGATCTGCTCCGGCTATGAATGCATCTTTAGCGCTTCTCAGAACGATACCTTTAACTGCATCGTCGCCAATAAGCTTTTCTATAATTTGTCTATATTCACCTAAAGATTGAAAATTGAGAACGTTCATTGAACGATTTTCTAAATCCCAAGTTACTACCGCAACACCATCACTATCTATTTCATAAGTTACATCACTCATAATATTACCTTTGATTTTTAAACGCGCTCGATAACAGTGGCAGTTCCCATGCCTCCGCCGACACACAATGTAGCCAATGCTGTAGACTTGTTCGTTCTTTCTAACTCATCAAGAACTGTACCAAGTATCATTGCGCCAGTAGCACCAAGAGGATGTCCCATTGCAATAGCTCCACCATTTACATTAATTTGAGAATGATCGATGCCCATATGCTCTAGGTATCTCAAAACAACAACTGCAAAAGCTTCATTTAATTCCCATAAATCAATGTCGTTTTTATCCATTCCAAGATTCTTTAAAACTTTATCTGAAACATAGCCCGGTCCAGTCAACATTATGCTCGGCTCAGATCCAATTGATGCAAATCCTTTAATTTTCGCTCTTGCCTTAAGACCATGCTTTTCGCCCATTTCTTTATTTCCAAGTAGAATTGCGGCTGCGCCATCAACAATCCCAGAGGAATTGCCTGCTGTGTGCACATGATTAACTTTTTCTACTTCTGGATACCTTTGTTGTATTGTTGCATCAAAGCCAGCCATTTCACCCATCATTGCAAAAGAAGGATCTAGTGATCCCAGTGATTGCATTGTTGCATCGGGCCTCATATGTTCGTCATGATCTAATATTGTTAAACCATTAATATCTTTCACAGGTGTGATTGATTTATCAAATCTTTTTTCATCCCAAGCTTTTTTAGCTCTTTGTTGACTCTCAACCGCATAAGCATCTACATCATCACGGGTAAAGCCCCATTTTGAAGCAATCATATCTGCGCTTATTCCTTGAGGTACAAAATAGTTTTTAATTGCTACTGAAGGATCAGCTACCATTGCTCCGCCATCAGAACCCATTGGTACTCTTGACATTGACTCAACACCGCCGCCTATGGACATCTGTGCCTGACCAGACATAACTTGAGCAGCTGCCATGTTTGTTGCTTCTAAACCAGATGCACAAAATCTATTTATTTGCACCCCTGATACTGATTGATCAAATTCTGAGTTGAGTACAGCAGAACGAGCAATATTAGCACCCTGTTCACCAACCGGAGCAACACATCCCATTACAACATCATCTACATCAGATGTATCTAGTTGATTGCGGTCTTTAACATTATTTAGAACCTGAGTTGCAAGTTCTAAGGCTGTAACTTCATGTAAAGTTCCATTTTTTTTGCCTTTGCCACGAGGCGTTCTAATTGCGTCATAAATATAACAGTCAGTCATTCGGGTACTCCAAAATATTGATTATAAGTTTGTCGATTATAATAATTAAGAATTTTCAAACAATACTAAATATAAGAAAGTGCCAGTAAACTTTCTAAATATTAATCAATAAAATCAATAATTTAATTAATAATATAACATGGTTACAGATCAAGTTCAGTGTAACTTGATAAATCAGGAGAGCCATTAGCAAATTTGTAGACAGGCTTTCGCTTCGCTCCCTTAGGTTGAAAGCTGGGCAGTGCGATTAAAGTTGATGATACTGTTTGAAATCCCATATCAGTCTTCACACACATAGCGCTTAGTGGATTTTTATCTTCACTGTAAGTGCTTCCCAATAACATTTCCCAGTCTTGCCATTCCCCTTTTGATGGATTTGGCTCAAGAGATAAAGCAAACTTTGATAGATAAGTTTTAATACGTTTTGATTTTAAATCATTTCGATCATATGCCGTTATCATCGAAAGTCCGTCGGGTATGTTAAAGTATTCAATGGCTTCTTGTTCCTCGTCTGACTTTATCCAGTAAGCGTTTATATTATCAGCAATGAGCATATTAAATCCTCGATAAGAGTCCTTTTCAATTTCAATCATGGCGTTAAGAGCCTCGGATGCATCTGCATGATCTAATGCGTCTAAAACCAATTCTCCCCTACTTCTTTTATTATCTAATGGTCCTAAACTGTTCATTCGATTCATGATACCAACTGCTAAACCATAGTCATTGATACCAAGCCATGTGCCTCCAGCAATTAAATCCTTTCCTGCAAATACATGAGGTCTATCTTCCCAGTGTCTACCAGGTGTGAGTGACTCTCTGTCCTTCATTTCATCTCTGTTAGCACCAATTATTAATGGCCACTCTGAGTCACTTTGTTTTAAAATTACTATCGAACACATTTGATTTTTTATATAACTTTACTAGTTAATTGATGTCATGGAAAATAAAAAAACAGCTCTGATAGTTGAAGGTGGTGGCCAAAGAGGTGTATTTTCTTTTGGAATAACCGATACCTTTATTAATAGGAACTATGATCCATTTGATATTTACATGGGAGTCTCAAATGGAGTGGCGGTTCTATGCTGGTATCTAATTAGAGAAACAGACAATAATTTAGAAAAAATGCTCTATGCGGCTAAAGGTGATTACCTAAGCTATAAAAATATTTTTATTGGTAAAGATATAATTAAATTTCATCAGATGTACGAGGATGGTGAGAAGATGTTTAAGCCAAGTATGGAAAAAATTAAAAAAAATTTAAAAGGAAAAGATTACATTGCAGTTGTAACTGATGCGATCGAAGCAAATGCCGAATATTATTCATTTGGTGATGGTGAGTGGATGCCAAAAATGATTGCCTCTGGTACCCTGCCAATATTGGTTAGAACCCCAAGCTTAATAGATGGACGCAGGAAATTTGATGGAGGTGTTGCTGATCCCCTTCCCGTAGAAAAAGCATATGAGATGGGAGCTAAAAAGATAATTTTGATTAGAACATATGAAAAAAAATTTAGAAGGAAGTTGAAAATTGAAAATTATATTGGCGCTTTACTCTCAAGAGAATATCCTAAATTGAGAAAAGCATTATTAGTGCATGATAAAACTTACAATCGAGCACTTGATTTTATTAATAATCCCCCAAGTGATTGCGAAATTGTACAACTATGTCCACCAGAAAAACTAAAATCAAAAAGAGATTCAAAAAATATAGAGATTTTAAAAGCTGACTACAATTTGGGGAAAAAAGTTGCTAAAGTATATTTAGATGGTCTAGAGAACTGATTTAACAAATTCACTTATTTTATTTTCAACTGATGTTGTTGTTTCTGAAGGAAAAGCATTAAAAGCATGATCTGCTCCTGGGACAATTATAATTTCTGCATTTGAACCATAACTCAACCATCTACCATACATAAATAATGAGTCATCAAGCAATAAATCTCTTGTTCCTACTGTAAATAATGCTGGTGGCATTCCCGTTAAATCTCCTTGAATGGGTGAAACGTCAGGCAAGCTTTTATCCACATCTCCTTGAAAGTATGAGTCTCTAAATTTTCTAATCATTGCATATGATAATAGAAATATTTCTTCAGAACCGTCTTGCCTTATTGCGCTTGGTGTAAGTCGAGCATCATAGGATCCGTAAATAAGGTTTGCACCCTTGATAGTATCCAACATCCTTCTACTTTTCAGTCTCAACAATGTAACCGCTGATAAGTTTGCCCCAGCCGACTCTCCACCAATTACAATTTTTTCTGTATTGAATTCTTTCTTTGAATTTTCTATCAACCAAACAGCTGCTGTTTCACAGTCATCTGGAGCAGCTGGATAAGGGTTAGTTGGCGCAAGACGATATTCCACACTTACTACAACACAATTAAGATCATTTGAAATTTTTTCCAAAGATTGGTCCTGCATATCTGCAGCGCCAATGCAGTGACCGCCGCCATGTATGTGCATATAAATAAAATCAGGACTGTCGTGATTAATTATTCTTATCATTACTTTATTATCACCTATCCCGACTTGCCTATTTTCAGCACGATCAGAATATGGCTGGAAGGCAAGCAATCCACCACCTTGTCTTCTTATTTCTTGCAAGGCATCAAAAGGTATTTCATGTGATGGGGGCGCGTTGACTAGCAAATTTTTTATATGATCATTCATTTCGTGAATGTCTTTAGATATATTTTTATGATCAAAAGCTTCAGGAGAGATAGACGTAAATAACATTTTTTTTTATGTGCGCGTTTTAATATAATTAAAAGTTCTATTCAGAATTAAAACATAAATTGGCAAAAATGCTAGGTAGCAAACAACTAGTTTCAATATGAAATCGTTGAATGCTATGAGATCCCAATTTTCTCGCATAAAATCGTCTGCAGAATTATAAAATGCCACACCATAAAATAGATATGTATCAATCAATTGGGCAAAAAAGGTGCTTACAACTGGCGCAAGGTACCAATAAGAACTTAAATTGAAACCATCATCGCCTACTCTGTCCCTTACTTTTGAAAATACAAAGATATCAAGCAACTGCCCAATTGAATAAGCTAAAACAGATGCAATCGCTATTCTAAAATCAGCAAATACATATGAAATTATAAAAGCTGGTATAAATGCGTATCCGACAACTTTACGTGCATTTGTTGCATTCGAAAGTCGTACTGTCAAATCTGTTGCTAAAACTATAATCGGGAACGTGAATGTACCAATAGTATAGTCTAAGCCAAATATATTTATTGGAAATTGAACTAGATAATTTGATATAGCAATAATAAAGCAATGTCCCAAAACTAAATAGGTTACTAATTTTCTATTAAGATCCATAGAATTCATAATTAATCCATATAACTGTTAAAACAAGTAAAGTTGCCATAAATCCATTAAATCGATTAATTGCTCTATCAGATTTGATGAAATTATTTAAAAATACACCAATCGTTGTCCAAGTTAAAACAGCAAATATATTTGAGATTGTGAATGCAATTAATATCCATATCATGCCGTTCATAAAGCTGTCGATGAACTCAAAATTTTTAAAATCAGTATAAATAGAAATTGTTGTAACTGCCATCATGACTCCTTTTGGATTAACATATTGAAACAATGATGATTCCAAGAAGGTAATTGGCTTTGAACGACTTTGATCTTCTGCGTTATAAGAAAAGTAAATACGGTAAGATAAGTATAAAAGATAAAGTGATCCTAAAATTTGTAATAATGTTTGTATAAATGGAAAGTTATTAAAAATAGTTATTAATCCAAGGCTCAAAACAATCAATAAAGATAAGAAACCAAACACCACTCCTGACATATGGGGAATAGATCCAAAATAACCAAAATTTCTCCCCGATGCAGTTAACATAATATTATTAGGACCAGGTGTTCCAGATTGGATTACGCATAGTAGCAATAGTGGAAAGAAATACTCGATCATTTTTAGAAATATTTTTTAATGAACTATAAAGTAAATAGACGTAATAATCACAATTATTGTTGGCAGTATCATGTTATGAAGGTTTTCATCAACTTTATACGTTTTTACTTGCCCTTTTATTTTAAATGGAAGGTGTTTATTTTTGCCAGGTAGTAATTTTAATTTTTTTCCAAATGTATATTTGAAGGGTACTCTTCCTCCGGGATCAGAGAGTGTTCCCTTAAATAGAGGCATGCTGAAAATAGTTATTATAAATGTTCCAAGGAAACCAAAATACCAAATAAGCCAAAAATAAAGCTGGTATGGATAATAAAATTCAGGAATATAAATCCATAATACAATTAAATTCAAAACCATGATTGGATAGAATCCAAGAACTTGCCAGACTACATGAAAGCGTGCATGCCCTATCCAATCGGGATGAGTGGCATGAGTTTTATTGAAATCGGCAATAGTTGGACCTATCGTTAATAAAATTGATAAAATAGAAAAAACTATTCTTGGAATTGAATTCAGATCATATAGATCCATACAAATACTATTTAAATTTTTTACGCATATTAATTGCTGCTTGAATACCTGCTACGGGTTTTTTTCCCTCAGGGACTGTGTTTCCTTTTTTGGTTAAGTTTTCAAAACTTTCACCTTTTTTGAACATATCATAGAGAATATCAATATCCATATTTGTACCCACTGGTTCTTCAGGAAATCCTCTAGCTGATACCTCATGCTTAAAATCTTCTTCATTTTTCCAGTGCTCAAAAAATATTTCAATAAGATTGCCATCAGGATCTTTATAATACATTCCAGTTATCCAACCATGATTGATAGTCCAGTATGGTTTAAGACCTCGTTCTTTTGCTTTTAAGTAAAATTCAAACCACTTATCTATAGGATTTAATTGATAAGAAATATGGTCTAGTCCAACTGCTGATGGTGTAGACCTATTAAGCCACTCTTTAAATTGTGCTATCAGTTTTACAAAAAAATTTAGTTTATCAACTCCTGGCTTAGTGTTGGCAATAGCTACTCTATGGTGTTCTTCATCAAAAGCTAAAAAAGCAATATCATTACTTTTATACAAAGGCTTACATCCGAAAAGTTTTTCGTAAAAACTGACCATCTTTTCGTACTGCATCGTCTTAAAAGCTACATGATGAAAATTATCTGGAGAATACTCAGACCGAAACTTTCTGTATAAATCAAAATTTAAAATAACTTCATTTGTCATAACTTAAGCTGTCCAAAACCAATCAGGGCCAGGTAAATGAAGGACATGATTTTCTAGGCCTATTTCTTTATCTGTTAACTTATTACATTTTTCATTCATTAACATTAATAAATCTCTATTATTCTCATTTTTGGAGAGATCATTCATTTCGTAAGGATCATTCTCTAAATCAAATAATTGGAAATCAGAATTATTAACGACTAGATCATTATAGTCATGAGGTATGTTATTCATACGAGGAGAGAAAAATCTTAAAAATTTATATTTTTTGTCTACTACGCCTTTATAGTTAAGAGGAAGACTGAAGTCAGGTAAGAAATTGCCTTGCGAGGCAAATGCTTTAGCTTTATTAATAAATCCTTCAGCTAAAGCTGTATGTCTAAATTTTTCAGCGACTTCAAAAACAGTTGGAATGATTTGAACCCCGTGTATTAAATGACCTTCTACATCTCGATTATTTGCATAATTTACATTTTCAACTAAATGAGCGTAACTGTTACCTTTTAATTCAGGAAATTTATTTTTTATTTCTAGCTTATCAAGACCTGCAAATTCCAATATTGAAGGAACGATATCAATATTTGAAATAATTGAATTGCACATTTTTTGTTGTTTTAAGTCAGGGTGATATACTAATGTCGGAACCTTGATTGATTCCTCCCAAGCTACAACTTTTCCTCTTGCTCCTTGTTGGCCAAGCATTTCTCCATGATCTGAAATCATAAAAATAATTGTATTTTCTAGCTGGTCTGTTTCCTGAAGAGTATCTATGAGCATCATTATCCGCCTATCTACATCACGCAAACAATTAAAATAATAATTACAAAACTTTCTCCATAAGTCTGGCCGGCTATATGATATCTCTCCATAAAGAGTATTCATTAGTTCAGTCCCTATTTCTGCACCTGCGTCCATACTTTGTCTTGGACCAAAATTCTTTGGAAATTCAAAATCATGTTCTAAATCATAAATAGGATCATCAGGCGCAAACTGTTGGTTTGCTGCAATAAATCCAGTTCCTTTAATCTCAGGCGCTGCCCTGTAAAACATAATGTCATGAGGGTTGACAAAATTTATAAATGCTGACCATGGCTTACTATTGTCTTTGTTTTCTAAAATAAACTTAGAAGCATCTCTGGCAGTTAATCCATCGTATTTATATCCACCTTGCCCCAAATCTCTTTCACCTGGTTGATTAGAATTATCAAATCCATATTTACTAAACATCAGCTTCATGCCTTCATAGCCAAGAGCGTTCTCATTTACATTACTTTCAGTAATATTTGTTAGATGCCACTTACCAAAATATCCTGTTTCATAATTTTGATTTCTCATCATATGACCGATAGTATTTACATTGTCGTACAAGCCTGGCACCCAAGGTGTGACTGTATTGTCCCATACACCAGTAAATTGAACATGTTGACCTGTATAAACTGAACTACGAGCGGGTGAACAGATCGGTGTGGAAGTGTAAGACCGATTAAAATAAGTTGATATACTCTCGAGATATCTTCTAGCTGGTAAATCAATACTCTTGGGTATATATGGCCATGCCCTTTCTTGGTCATTTAATATTAAAAGAATATTGTAATTTTTTGCCTTTATGTAAGCAGGTGCTTGTTGCGTCATTAAGATTGAACTTAGTCCAGCTAATGTCACTGAAGCAGCAGATTGTTTGATAAAAGATCGTCTTGAGATTTTTTTATTCATATTGAAAAAAAACAATATACAATAATTTGTCTTGATACAATTCTAGCTTTTAGATATTCAATATATATAAACATATGAAATTAGTTACTTTTTTACATAATAACAATCTGAGCATCGGTGCGGTCAAAGATGATCTGATTATTAGTTTTGCCCAATCATCTCTTCCTAAAAATATGATTGACTTTATTGAACTTGGTAACGATGGGCTTGATACAGCTAATGACCTCATTGAAAAAGGTGAAGATAAAATAGAAGTAGGTAAAGTAGAATTGTGTGCGCCTATTCCTAAGCCAAGCAAGATACTTGCCGTGGGATTGAATTATAAAGAACATAAAGATGAAGTCGCAGAAACGGCTGCAAAGACTATTGGCAAGGCGCAGGAAAAATATCCAAATATATTTAATAAACAAAATAGCTCAGTAGTTGGTCCTTTCGATTTAATACATAGACCAAGAGCATCAGAATTTTTAGATTACGAAGGTGAGCTAGGTTTTGTTATTGGAAAAAAATGTCGTCATGTTCCTTACGAAAGTGCTGCGAACGTTATTTATGGATACACAGTTGTGAATGATGTCACAATTAGAGATTGGCAGATGCGTGGACCGCCAATGACAATGACCATGGGCAAATCATGGGATACGCATTGCCCTTTTGGACCTTACCTAGTAACCAGTGACGAAGTTGGTGATCCTCACAATTTAAAACTCGAAACTCATGTTAATGGCGAACTAAGACAATCAGCATCAACAAGTGATTTGATTTTTGATTGCTTTACTCTTGTTGAATACTTATCAACTGCATTTACTTTAGAGCCAGGCGATTTAATTCCAACAGGTACTCCAGCTGGATCAGCAGTAATGACAAGAAATTGGCTCAAAGCAGATGATGAAGTAAAGATTGAGATTGAAAAATTAGGCTTTATTAAAAATAAAGTTATTGAAGAGCCAGAAGATACTCCCGTATATTAAATCTAGTGATTGAAACTGAATATGATGTAGTTGTTGCAGGGTATGGTCCTGTAGGTGAAACATGTGCAAATCTCCTTGGGTATTATGGGATCAAAGCATTGATTCTAGATAAAGAAAAAAATGCCTACCCTTTACCAAGAGCGATTACATGGGATGCTGAATGCCAGCGAGCAATGTCACACTGCGAATTCTTAAGCGAAGTAAAGACCAGAAAAATAAGAGGCGTTGATAATAAAGACGCTAATAAAAAATCAATCATGAAAATTACAACGGAGGGTTTTGACATATATAACTATCAGCATAGAATTTTGTTTATTCATCAACCACAATTTGATGAAGCGCATAGAGAAAACGCAGAAAAATACTCAACAAATACTATAAAAACAGGTAGTGAGCTTTTAGCGGTAGATGAAATAAATGGAGTCATTAATTGTACATACAAAAATATTGATACCAATGAGCAGTTCACAGTTACGAGCAAGTATCTTTTAGCTTGTGACGGCGCAAACAGCACAGTTAGAAAGCTTAACAATATCAAATTGAATAGTCTTGATGCTGACGAGTCCTGGATGGTAGTTGATGGATATACTAAAAGTAGTTTTGACTGTTTCACAGATATAGATGCTATTCAATATTGTAATCCAACTAGGCCAACGACGATTATTCAAGGTGTAGAAAATTGCTTTAGATTTGAAATTGCATTTATGCCTGGAGATACTGTTGAAGAAATACAAAAAGAAAGTGTCTTTAGAAAATATATTGATCAATGGATTGGCGATAATGAAGTAGAATTTAGCAGAACTGCGGTGTACTCCTTTCATGCGGCGGCTGCAGAAAGATGGAGTAATGGAAATATTTTTCTTCTTGGTGATGCTGCTCACCAGATGCCTCCCTTTATGGGACAAGGCATGAACTCTGGATGCAGAGATGCTGAGAACTTACTTTGGAAAATTAATGGAGTACTAAAAGGCAATTATAAGTCAAACATTTTAGAGACTTATGAAACAGAAAGAAAACCTCATGTTGCACGTATTACAAGAGCAGCTATCAAAATGGGTGGGGTTATAAATGCAAAAAGTAAGTTTAAAGCTTTTATCCGAAACGCTACGTTAAGGATACAGGGTTACTTTAAAGGCAAAGAAAATGTATTTCCTATTCTGAATGGAAACCGTCTCGGCCAAGGAGTTCATAATATGCCAAAAATAAAAAATGTCTCTCTTGAACGATATTACTTTAATGAAATTAGTGTACAACTTAATGATGGCAGGGTTCAAAGTACTGACAAAATTTTAGGAAAGAATTTTGGTATGATTTTGAATAATTTTGAAGGCAATAAAAAAATTTCTGATAAATATCTAAAGTTTCTAAATAAACATAATTTTAAAGTTATAAATATCTCTGACAATCATGAGCAATCGAATTACGACAATTATATTGCTTGTGAAGATACTCATTCTGATATGCAGATTTATTGTGATAAGTATGAATGCAATGCTGTCATCCTAAGGCCTGACAAATATGTCTTTGATATTTTTAATTTTGAAACCGACAATCTTGATGAAATAGTTTCATCTTGCATTAAAAACTTACAAGAAACAGATTTCTTTACTCCAAATTAATTACGCTAACCTCTTTTTGGTAGACTTTTAATTATACTTAAATTATTCAAAATTGCAGATGAGCGTCTAATCTTTGCAAGTTCCTGATATTCAGGATCGTTATACCATGCTTTAGCGTCTTCTTCTGATGGGAAGGTCCATAATATTGTGCGTCCTTCTATAGGTTTTTCACCTTCAAGATGTTCAATTTTATCATCAAATGTTATAAATTCACCTCCATATTTCTTTAGTATTGGAAAAAATCCTTTTTCATAATTTAGATATGTTTCTTTATCTTGAATATTGATATCTACAAGCATATAAACTTTTTCACTCATACAATAATCCTATAATGGGTATAAAAAAAATCAAAGATATAAATTGAAACTAATATTTTATGAGTTATTTTTATTAAATGCCATTAAATGATGAAGATCGAAAAAAAGGCTTAGAAATACTTAAGGAGATGGATCTCCTTAAAGAGGATGAAACCCCAGTATCTAAGAGTTTATTAAAACAAATAATAGACATGCTTTATGGAACTATCTGGTCTAGAACTGACAAGCTGAGCCTTAAAGAAAGAAGCATGATCACATTAACTGTACTTGTCGCTCTAAACAGAGAAAATGAGTTAAAGTCTCATCTAAGAGGAGCGCAAAATTTAGGAATTGAGAAGGAAAAGATTGAAGAAATGATTTTGCATGTCGCTCATTACAGTGGATTCCCAACTGCTGTTTCTGCTAGTCAGTTATTAAATAAAGTATGGGATGAAAAAAAAGAATCCCAATAAAGATACTCTTATAGGTAAACAGGATTATAAAGTTTCAAACTTTAATCATGAATGGGTTCTGTTTCACAATGAGTTTTCTATTTGCTCAAGGAAAGTTAGGGTTTGTTTAGAAGAATTGAGCATTAATTATCATTCTAGGCATATACATCTTATTGAAACAAAAGATTGTGAAAATTTATCAAATGATTTCCTAAAGATAAATCCCACTGCAACAGTACCAGTCTTGCTGCATGAAAATTATCCGATATATGAGTCACATGAGCAAATTAAATATGTATCTGAACTTAAGCCAGGGGTTCTTTACAATGATGAGATAGTAGAGAAGTGGAATAAAAAAGGATCTTTAGTGGGCGATGATCCCATGAACGGAATTAAAGATTATGCAGGAAACTGTATTTCAATTATGATGCAGCCCCTTTTTGCAGCTATGTTAAAAAAAGTTAGTATCTTTAAATTTATAAAATATTTTAAACATCCATCAAAATTTAGAGCATTTTTCTTCGTGATTTTTAAATTAATGGGTAATAGAGCATTTGGAAAAAATGCACCCAATCAGAGGGCAGCTATTAAAGCTTTTAAATGTTTAAAAGTACATTTTGACGAATTAAACCATCATCTCAATAATAGAAGTTGGATTGGAGGTGAAAAATTTAGCATTGCTGACATAACATGGATGGTTTTATTTCATCGTGTGGAGGAACTGCAAATTATAGATTTATTAATAGGCAACCATGAAAATTTAAAAGAATATCATAAACGTATAAAAAATCGCGAAAGCTATAAAAAATCGATTCTTGAATTCAATAGTGAAGCGATTAGCAATGGCATCAATCAGCTAAAATTAGATATTAAAACTTCTAAAAATATCATTCAATTTTATCAATTAATTCAAGAAGAAAGTAAGATGGCTTGAAACTATAAAATATAGGTATTATTTATATACTCTGATATAATTGCTTTGATACTTATGCTATATACGAATCCTTTTGCAGAATTAATAAGCTTCATGCCCGTTGAAGCATTGCAGGCTTTTGTAATACTAATGGTCGCTATGGTTGCCTTGGGAACGATCCTAGACATGGCACACAAAAAAAATGCCAAATACTTCTTTATCAATTACAAAAAGGCGACTGAGTCGGCAACAAAAAAAGTTAGCGCAGGAGAGAAAGCAGCTGTTATTTCGAAAACTATTGCAAGTGATATTTTAACTACATCTGAACTTGGTCGTGGACAAAGAAGGGCAGCACATTTGCTTGGCATGTATGGGTCAATCTTATTTTGGATATGTTCAGCTGTTTTAATATTTGCTTACACTGGAGTTGCTAAAGAAGCGCCATATCAAGTTTCTGCTTTATGGCATGTAGGCGCACTAATGACTTGTTTGGGCGGTTACTGGTTTTGGTTTTTCTTGAGAGTTGATGTTTCGGCAGAGGCAAATCCATGGAAAAGAATTATTCGAGCAGACTTGTTTGTTTTATCATTATTGGCTGCTGCAACTTTTGGGCTTGCTTGGTCTTATACCCAGTACGCAAGTATTCCTATATTTGATAGCTTGTTTCTGGTTCTTTACGCTCTATCTAATATAGTATTATTTGGAGGAGTATACTGGTCGAAATTTGCTCATATGTTTTATAAGCCTGGCGCTGCGATTCAGAAAAATCTATCAGAAGTAGATGGCTACCGTGACGATTTGCCGGGCCCAGCTGATGCTCCTAAGCAATTTGGGCTTGGAATAAAGCGAGAATCACCTAGGCATTATTAATAAAATTTGATTAACTGATAAAAGAGAAGAGGAAAAATTTATGTCAACATTTGTATACATGACAAGATGTGATGGTTGTGGTCATTGCGTGGATATTTGTCCATCAGATATCATGCACATTGATAAAGAAACAAGACGTGCCGTTAATATCGAGCCAAATATGTGTTGGGAATGTTATTCTTGTGTGAAAGCCTGTCCGCAAAATGCTATCGATGTTAGGGGCTATGCAGACTTTGCACCTATGCATCATAAAGTAAGAGTTTTAAGGGAAGAAGAGAAAGGAACTATTTCTTGGAGAATCAAATTTAGAAATGGTCATGAAAAGAATTTTGTTTCACCAATTACAACAAAACCATGGGGTAAACATATTCCAAAACTAGCTGAGGAAAAAGCTCCAACAAACGATGAGTTAAATTCACAGCTTCTATATTCAGAGCCAACTGGATTAAATATAGATACTGGACTGCCTGAAATAGATAAAGAAAAATTTAAAGAAGGCGTTTACTACTAATCCATGGCTAAAATTCAAACTATTCATGAGGATTGCGATATCCTTATTATTGGTGGAGGTATGGCAGGTACAGGCGCTACCTTTGAATCAAGGCACTGGGGAAGAGATTTAAAAATTGTCTGCGTTGAGAAGGCTAACATAGACAGAAGTGGTGCTGTTGCTCAAGGCTTATATGCAATCAATTGTTACATGGGCATGCAATGGGATGAAAATCAACCAGAAGACCATGTTCGGTACGCAAGAAATGACCTCATGGGATTGGTCAGAGAAGATTTAGCATACGACATGGCAAGACATGTTGACTCAACTGTTCATATGTTTGACGAATGGGGTCTTCCTATCATGAGAGATAAGAAGACAGGAAGATATCAACGTGAAGGCAAATGGCAGGTTATGATTCACGGAGAAAGCTATAAGCCTATAGTTGCCGAAGCTGCGAAGAAGTCAGCTGATAAGATTTATAACCGTATCATGATTACCCATCTCCTAATGGATGAAGGAAAAGAGAACCGTGTAGGTGGAGCCGTAGGCTTCAACATGAGAACTGGAAACTATCACGTATTTAAGGCTAAAGCTGTGATTGTTGCTGCAGGTGGAGCTTCACATATCTTTAAACCAAGAGCTGTAGGTGAGGGTATGGGCAGAACATGGTATGCGCCATGGAGTAATGGATCAGCATACGCATTACCTATTGCTGCTGGAGCTAAGATGACACAAATGGAAAACAGAATTGTCCTCACAAGATTCAAAGATGGATATGGTCCTGTAGGAGCTTACTTTTTACATTTAAAAACATACACTCAAAACGGCAATGGTGAGAACTATGAGCAAAAGTGGTATGAGGATACTAAGAAGTTAGTTGGAGAGTATATTGACCACACTCCTGTGCCTACGTGTTTAAGAAATCATGCATTCATAGAGGAAGTTAAGGCTGGTGGAGGACCAATTCATATGGTTACAACAGAAGCGTTTCAAGATCCTCACTTAGAAACTATTGGTTGGGAAAATTTCCTAGGCATGACGGTAGGACAAGCTGTTGTTTGGGCATCTCAAAATATAGACCCTAAATATACTAACCCAGAATTAACCACATCTGAACCATACGTCATGGGTTCTCACGCAACATGTTCTGGCGCGTGGGTAAGTGGTCCCGAAGATTTATCTCCATCTGAATATTTTTGGGGATACAACCGAATGATGAGTGTCGATGGTTTGTTTGGAGCAGGAGATACTGTAGGTGGCAGTGCTCATAAGTTTTCATCAGGCTCATTTACTGAAGGACGTTTAGCAGCTAAAGCTGCAGTTAAGTACATTATGGACTTAAAAAATGAAGAAATATTAATCAACGAGAAACAATATGAAGATTTAAAGGAAGTTATTTATAAACCTCTTGAAAACTATAAAGTTGGACGCAATGAAATTACAGCAGGAACTGTATCGCCTAGTTATTTATTGCCAATACAAGGACTCCAAAGGTTACAAAAAATTATGGACGAATATGTAGGTGGTGTTGGGGTTAATTATATGACTAATGAAAATCTTCTCAACAGAGGTCTTGAATTACTTCATATGCTTGAAGAAGACTTGGAGCATATTGGTGCTGAAGATTATCATCAGCTTATGAGAGCTTGGGAGCTCAAACACCGTTTAATGACGTCACAATGCGTTACTCATCATACTCTTTTTAGAAAAGAAACTAGATGGCCCGGTTATTATTACCGAGGTGATCACATGAAGCTTGATGATGATAATTGGCATTGTCTCACTACATCAAGACGAGATCCTAAAAGTGGAGAATTTACTCTTGAAAAAGCACCTTTATACCACATTGTTGAATAAATGAATATTTTGGATAAATCAGACGATGAACTCCTAGAGATCGCTCAACCAATGTGGGATAACTTAATTCATTGTTCTAATAAGCAAGATTATTTTGGTTTTACTCAAAATTTTTCAGCTCGAATGCTATTCGGTGCGAATGAAATTGAACTAGCAAAACAATGGGCAAATAATGATGTAATCACAAGTCTTACTAAGGAAAGAGAATTTCTTGGATGCCTTAGAAGAGATGAGCATGTGACTGTTCTCTTTAAACAAAAATGTAGCAAATCTGATGGGGATTATCTTGGTAGACTAGTCTTGGGAATTGAAGATACCGAAATAAAAATCTTTGGAGCTACAATATTCTAATTACAGCTCGTCTTTATCCCTCATTTTTTTTCTTATTTTTGTAGCAGAGATTTTATGAATCTCTTCACCTAAATCATGCTCAGTGAAGGTATAACCTACTCCTCTTCCATATGAAATATCAGTTATATTTGGAACTTTAAGAACTATATATTCTTTTTTATGCTCATAGCCATGAACTGATAAGCCGTCAATTATTCTTCTTTTAACCTCTTCAAATTCAAAAGGATTATCTCCCTGACCATCAACTCCAGCATCGACGCCTGATACATCTCTAAACATAATGCATACTTGGCCTGTCTTTTTTAAAGCCTTTTCAAAAAGCGCTGTATGACCATCATGCCATGGCTGCCATCGACCCAGCATCTGAGAAGTGGGTTTTTTCCAATCAAACATTTTGAATTTCTAAAGCTAAACTTTTTATTTCTTCATCGCTTAGAAAAGATGTTATGATTTTATTGGCATTGATTGGAATCTCAAACATTTTAGTGGTATTTTTAAACTCATCAGATTTTTCTAAGCTCTCTAATTGAAAAGGAAGATCTTTTGCAGCCTTCAATTCTTCTTTCTTCTCCTTAACGACCCTTCCTTCCTTAATTGTATCTAGCCATATTAAATAATCAGGTTTAAAAGAAAGTCTCGATTGTTCAGTTGGTGCAACAAAATCACAAATAACAGACCTTCCATTACTTGCTTCAAAATCAGCAAATGTTGTCATTCTATTTGCTTGCCTTTCTCTTCCTTCAGCAGAAAAATCCCAGTCATTCGAAGCCGTTCGTATTATATCCGCATTGTACCAAGCACAATTTTCAATATCATCAGACAATCTCTTTGCAAGCCAAGTTTTGCCTGATCCAGGAAGTCCACAAATAAGAATTTTCATGTTAACCTCTACTATATTAGATTATTTATTATTCATAAAGTATGAATGGTTTATCTTTCTTGAAATGACTGTCCCATTGAACCAATAAAAGGCGAAAGCAGGTAATTCGCTACAGTTCTCTCGCCAATATGAATACTTGCTAAGACCTTTACACCTGGAACTAATTGATAAATCTTATCTTTGCTCTGAAAATAACTTTGCTCAGTTTCTATCAATATTTTATAGAACACAATCCTTTTATCGTTTTCATCTTCCTCAGTATCAGGACTGATTTGAAATACAGTACCATTAATTTGTCCAAAATTTACTGAATCAGATGAAGATAATTTTATAACAGCTGACTGACCTGGCTTCACGAATCCAATATCACTATTTGGCAATTTTGCTTCAACGATTAAGCTATCCTTTGTCGGCACAATATCCAAAATTGCACCTCCTGGCTTTATAACACCCCCCTCTGTAACAAAAAATAAATTTTTGACTACACCATCGACGGGTGCAACAATAGTTGTTCTACTTAAATTATCTTCAAGCTTCTTCATTGTTTCCTCTGATTGGGATAATTCACGTTGAGCAAGTTGTAATTCATTTTGAGCGTCCTCTATAAATGCATTTTTAAAATTTTCACGTTTTTCAATTAAAGCTTCTAACGAGCCCTTTGCAGTATTTAGCTCTTTTAAAATATTAAGATGTGCAAATTCGCTCGTTACACCCTCCTCCATCAAGGTTTCACTCATTTCTGCTTGACGGATTAAAATATCAACATCTATTTGGGACTTATCAATTTGAGCATCAATTTCTTTTATATTGCCCTCGAAATTATTTTTCCTACTTAAATATAATTCCATTGATTTATTAACAATTTTTTCCCTTTTATTGCTAAGTTGAATTGGAAAAATTGGTACGTCAAAATTATTTATTTCAGCCTCAAGTCTTATTGATTTAATAATTTGGGAATCAACTCTGACTTGCAGTTCCTCAACATCAACCTCACTCGCCGTAGCAGCCAATACAACAAGTGGTTGGTCTTTTTCGACAATTTCACTCTCTTTTACAAGTATTGTCTCAATAATACCTCCTTCTAAGTGCTGAATTGTTTTTACCTCTCCGACAGGAATTATCTGCCCTTCAGCATTACTTACAATATCAACCTGAAATATAAACGACCAAGCCATTAAAATAAAAAGGAATATAGAAAAGCAATAAAATAATAAGCTTGTATTACGTTTATACTTGTCGTTTAAATTTGTTACTTTATCCATTATTTTTTTATCGTTGATATATTGGGTTTTGGCTTTGAACTCATATCAATTAAAACTTCAGACATATTAACAATTTCCTGATCGTTGGTTGCTATAATTATAGATTTATTTCTCAGACATTCATTTTTAATTAATGTAATTACTGTTTCTCTTCCTACTTTATCTAATCCTTCAGTTGGTTCATCTAGCACAAATAGTTGGCTATGTTTTACCATTGCCCTCGCTAAGCTCATTCTTTTTCTAATTCCAACAGGAAGAGTTTCACCTCTATCCTCTAATAAAGTATTAATGCCGTTTTCTCGGTTATTAATATAATAAGCTAAATCTACTTGTTTTAATATTCTCATAAAATCTGACTCTTTTATATTATTACTTCCAAGTAGATTGTCTTTAAGTGAACCATCAATAAATTTAGGTTCCTGTGGTGAAAAGGCTATTTGGTCTCGATACCAAGTTTTGGATATTTGACTCAATTCAACCCCATCAATCAAAATGCTTCCTCTTGTAACCTCTAGAACTGATGAAAAAATGTTAATTAGTGTTGATTTACCAGAGCCATTTGCGCCGATTATGGAAACAATGGTCCCTGGTCCAAAACTCAGATTAAGAGACTCAAATATTGGATTTTTAGTATTTGGATATTGAAAAAAGAGATCTCTGACTTCTACGTTGCCTTTAAAATCCTTGATTGACGCACCCTCACTAACGTCTGAAGGTATTTTTAAATATGCATTGATTTCATTCATTGAATTTTCGGCTAATAACAAATTATTTTTTGTTGCGACATATCTTATTAGTGGCATTAATGCTCTTGCTGCTAGAATATTTGCACCAATTAATGCACCTACTGAGATTTGACCATCAACTGCTAATGTTGCTCCCCAGCCAATTACTGAAATAGTCAGAAGAGATCCTATGCTTGATGAAAAAGAACTTACTAAATTTTTCTCTGCTTCTAAATCCTCTCTATTATTTGCTGTTCTATTGGCAAGAAAATTCCAAGACTTTGCAATAGGCTTTGTTAATGCATAAAATTTTAT
>CACHYW010000004.1 GCA_902584215.1 uncultured Pelagibacteraceae bacterium | reverse complement strand
CAGATTGTGGGATATAAAATCAAAACAGAAACTAGATAAAGACGTTTTCAGAAGAAACCTGGGTAGCCTTATGGGTGCCTATGAAGAGGTTGCCTCACGATTAGGAATCGTGCATTAAGGGTTTAAATGCTAGCCAAAATCTATATCACACTTAAAAAAGACGTTCTCGATCCCCAGGGCTCAGTTATTGCAAATTCCCTCAAGTCATTAGGTTTCAATAACATAGAGGATGTCAGGCAAGGTAAATATATTGAAATAAAACTAGATAGTGAAAATGAAGAATCAGCCAATAAACAAATTAATGAAATGTGCGAGAAGCTTTTGGCAAACTTGGTTATTGAAGATTATAAAGTAGAGATAGATTAAATTAATGAAGTCACACGTTATCGTTTTTCCAGGATCAAATTGTGATCGTGATGTAGCGGTAGCTATCAAAAATATTTCTGGTCATCAACCGCAAATGATATGGCACAAAGAAACATCAATTAATCAATCGGATCTGATCGTTGTACCAGGAGGGTTCTCTTACGGCGATTATTTGAGATGTGGCGCCATGGCATCAACATCTCCTATCATGCAAGATGTTGTAAAAAAGGCAAAAGAAGGTGTTCCTGTATTGGGAATTTGTAACGGGTTCCAAATTCTGATCGAAAGTGGATTGTTAGATGGTGCGTTGATGAGAAATAGTAGTTTGAGCTTTATATGCAGAGACATATTAATTAAGCCCAAAAATCAAAGTTCAGTATTCACAAAAAAAACTCAAGTTGCGAAAATGCCAATAGCACATAATGAAGGTAATTTTTTTGTAACCTCTGAACAATTAAAAAAAATTCAAGATAACGACCAAATAGCCTTCCAGTATTGTGATGAAAATGGAAATATCAGTGAACATTCAAATCCTAATGGATCACTTGAGAATATTGCTGGCATTCTTAATGAAAATAAAAATGTATTAGGCATGATGCCACACCCAGAAAGAGCTGCTGAGTTGGTACACGGATGTGAAGACGGTAAGACTATTTTTGAAAGTATCTTAAATTAATGACAAACCACAATTGGCAATTTCAAACAGAGCGGTCTCTTGTAGAAAATCATGGTCTCAAACTTGATGAATTTGAGAAAATAGTAGAAGGCTTAGGAAGAGAACCTAATCTTACTGAACTGGGCATCTTTAGTGCTATGTGGAATGAACATTGTTCTTATAAATCATCAAAATTTTGGCTCAAAAAACTACCAACATCGGGTGAACGAGTTGTACAAGGGCCAGGAGAAAATGCTGGAGTGATTG
The DNA here is from genome assembly GCA_902584215.1 of uncultured Pelagibacteraceae bacterium. Taxonomy (GTDB): domain Bacteria; phylum Pseudomonadota; class Alphaproteobacteria; order Pelagibacterales; family AG-422-B15; genus CACNXQ01. The sequence goes on along the minus strand of CACHYW010000004.1, from coordinate 54,073 downwards.
ATATTGATGACGGAGATGTTGCTGTCTTTAAAATGGAAAGCCATAATCACCCTTCTTTCCTTGAGCCATATCAAGGTGCGGCTACTGGAGTTGGAGGGATACTTCGAGATGTCTTCACAATGGGTGCTCGCCCCGTAGCTAATTTAAATGCCTTGAGATTTGGAGAACCCAACCATCCAAAAACAAAACATTTATTATCGGGCGTTGTCAGTGGTATTGGTGGATATGGCAATTGTATTGGTGTGCCGACCGTTGGTGGTGAAGTCAATTTTCATCCTTCATACAACGGCAATATTTTAGTAAATGCCATGACAGTTGGGATCGCAAAGAAAGACAAAATCTTTTACTCTGCGGCGGCAGGAATTGGAAACCCCGTTGTATATGTAGGATCAAAGACTGGACGTGATGGCATTCACGGTGCAACCATGGCATCTGCTGAATTCGACGAGGACTCAGAAGATAAAAAGCCAACAGTTCAGGTTGGGGATCCATTCACTGAGAAATTATTGTTAGAAGCTTGTCTCGAATTGATGAAAGAAGAAGCGATTATTGCAATTCAAGATATGGGGGCAGCTGGATTAACTTCTTCTTCAATTGAAATGGCGTCCAAAGGTGATGTGGGTTTAGAAATTGATCTTTCAAAAGTACCAATGCGTGCACAAAATATGTCAGCATACGAATTAATGTTGTCAGAAAGCCAAGAACGCATGCTTATGGTCCTTGATCCATTAAAAGAAGAAATGGCTAGAGATATTTTTAAGAAGTGGGATCTTGAATTTGAAGTGATTGGCAAAGTAACAGATACAAAAAGACTTATTCTCATGATGAACGGCAAAGAAGAAGCCAGTATACCTATTAATATATTAGTTGAAGATGCTCCTGAATATCAAAGAGATTACATTGTTGAAAAACCATCTCCAATTAAAGAATACAAATCAGAAGACTTCGACCAAGATAATATTTTAAAGGACTTAAATACCATGATTATGCATCCCGATCTTAGTAGCCGAAAATGGATCTGGGAACAATATGATCATATGGTCATGGCAGATACTGTGGTAAGACCTGGATCCGATGCAGCAGTAGTGCGCGTTCACGGAACTAATAAAGGTCTGGCCATGAGCACAGACTGTTCTCCAGTATATTGCAAACACAACCCTTATGAAGGTGGAAAACATGCAGTTGTTGAAACATGGAGAAACATAATAGCTTCAGGCGCACTACCAATTGCTATTACTGATTGTATGAACTTTGGTAACCCTGAAAAACCTGAAATCATGGGACAATTTGTAGAATGTATTCGAGGCATGGGCGATGCTTGTTCAAAATTAAACTATCCTGTCGTTTCAGGAAACGTCTCACTCTATAACGAAACTAATGGTGAAGGCATATATCCAACACCAGCTATAGGAGGTGTTGGGTTAATCAAAGATTTATCAAATGTAAAAACTCTTTCATTAAAAGAAGATGGTAATTTTCTATGCGTGGTAGGGAAAACAGCTAATCACTTAGGCGCTTCAAAGTACATATCTATTATCCAATCTAAAGAGGAAGGCGGAACACCTGAAATTAACTTAGACGCTGAATTAAGAAATGGAAATTTTGTAATGGATGCAATAAATCAAAAATTAATTGCTTCAGCACATGACGTTGGAGAAGGAGGTATTTTAGTGGCTATATCGGAGATGTGTATGTCAGGAAATCTTGGAATAACAATAGAAATTGAAACAGATTTTCCTCATGGCTATTTCTTTGCAGAAGATCAGTCTCGTTATTTATTAGAAGTAAGTCCCAATAATTATGATGAATGCCAAAAATTAGCTAATAATAATGATGTTCATTTTGAAAAAATAGGCATAGTTGGTGGAGACAAAATCAGTATTAAAAATATAGGTGATGAACAAGTTTCTGTATTGAAACGCAGTTTTGAAACAAGCATTGAACAGATATCTCATTAATAAATAATCAGAACTATAGGAATTTTTTGTAGAATATTTATTATTGAATAAATATTAAAAGCAGTTAATTGTAGTGTTATGAATGAAACAGTACAAAATAATATCAAAGACATAGTTGATCAAAATGATGTGGTCCTTTTTATGAAAGGCACCAAAGTTCAACCTGAATGCGGATTTTCTAATGCTGTTGTAAATGCCCTATCATTTATGAATATAGAATATAAAGACGTTAATGTTTTAGAAAGTGAAGAATTAAGACAAGGAATAAAAGATTTTACAAATTGGCCAACAATTCCTCAGCTTTATGTAAAGGGAGAATTTATTGGTGGTTGTGACATTATATTAGATATGCATAAAACTGGTGAATTATCAGAGGTATTAAAAGAAAAAAATATCGCCCACGATTAATCGATCTTTGATAAATATTCCTGAACAGTCTTAAAGACAGTATTGCCCCTGCTGATTAGATCTTGCTGCCAACGCTTGTTGTTTGGATTGAATGTGTTCAATAGATTTTTCCTACTCCAATGATTCATTATATCTTTTTCATTATTCAATTGATTGTTTTGTGTCCATCTATTTTCAGCCCTTAAATTTTTGAAAACAGTTGTAGGACCAAATGTTCCAAACTCTTGGGTGATTGTTAACCACTCAATTGATGAAAATTCTTTTACTATACCTGAGTGAATATCTCCTGTTATTCGGTAACCCACTCCTTGTGTTGGATCAAGTGGAGATACATGATCACCAAAAAGTGAAACTAGTATATTATATTTATCTTCTTCGATATCATCAGGCACAAGTATGGTGTCATATCCTGATTTGCCTAATCCAGTATGTAAATCTATACCAAAAACCTTTTTTGTATTATTAAGATTTTTTTTCAGCCAATCTAAAATCATCTTAGGTCCCTGTTGAAGTGTATCGCCGCCATATTGTAAACTCTGTGGTCTTGTATATTGCCCCTGTGCAAACCATTGCTTCACATTGGTGAACCCATACTTCATCAATAAACTAATACCCCGAGGCAAAAACATAATATCTAATTTTGTTGGAATACTCTTGGGGTTTAAGAAAGTATCTATTTTCTCATATCCTTCAGGTTCACCTTGATGATCCTTTATAAAGTTTCTGTTCATATCAACATTATTTTCATTCACCCTTCTGTGCCATGCCATGCCATAGGGGTTAATGATATGAATTAAAACTATACAATAATCAGTAATTGGATTGGCGTTTTTGAGATGATCTAAAACTGATAATTGAATAGCTGAACCTGCAAATCCCTCAACACCATGAATGCCAGAACTGTATAGTAATAGATTATCGTTATCGATTGACCCAATAGTTGCAATATCGATGCAAAGATTTTTTTGATTAGGTCCTATGCAATCTAAAGTAAGTACATCATGACTAACTTGGTGACCTTGACCCTTCAGTTCATTAATAGACTTAATGAATCTATCTCGTGCTTGAAAGTAATCTTTTGAAAAAAAGTGCGATGCACTCATTTGAGATTTATCGAGAATAATACTCGATAACTAGTTTTGGATCCATCTGCGTTGCATATGGAACTTCAGCAAACTGAGGTGTGCGAATAAACGTTGATGAACATTTCTTTTCATCAACAGCAATATAGCCTGGAATATCACGCTCTTGACTTTTCATTGCTTCAACAACAATCGCCATTTCTTTAGACTTATCTTTAACTTCAATGATATCACCTTCAGTAACACGATAGCTTGAAATATTTACTCTTTTACCATTTACTTTGACATGACCATGATTGATGAATTGTCGTGCTGCAAAAACAGTTGGGACAAACTTTGAACGATAGACAATCGTATCTAATCTTCTTTCTAGAAGCGCAATTAAATTTTCTCCTGAGTCACCCTTTTGTCTGATGGCCTCTTTATAACAATTACGGAATTGTCTTTCATTTAGGTTGCCATAATAGCCTTTTAATTTTTGCTTAGCATGCAACTGAACACCATAGTCAGATAGTTTTCCAGTATGCTTCTGTCCATGTTGGCCAGGTCTGTATTTTCTTAAATTAAACGGGCTTTTGGGTCTTCCCCATAGGTTAACACTTAGACGTCTATCGATTTTGTGTTTTTGTGCTATTCGTTTTGTCATATATTGTGATCCGTGGTTTATACTGTTTTCCTGAATATTGTCAAACCAGAATACTAAATTTCCTCAGTTTTCCTATAATCTGATAGAACCGTGACTACTCCTCTCAGTGTTGCAATTTCCCTATCGCTGAGATCAGCCCGGTGAAAGATATTCCTGAGATTTTGCTTCATTTTTGGCATTTTTTCTTCGGGTTGAAAGAAGCCTCTGTTTTCCAACTCTTTTTCAATATGATCAAAAAAATGCATCAGTTCATTTTGATTGCCGCGCGTCAGTGAATTCTCATCAACTACTTTTTCATCATCATACATTAATGAAAATATCGAATAACAAAATACAATGACGGCATGTGAAAGATTCAAAGATGAAAAGTTCTCATGCGTATCAATCGTCACACACCTTGTCACTAAAGAAAGATGGTCATTGGTCAAGCCTGATGCTTCACCGCCAAATACAACAGCTAACTTATCGTTACTGTGTTCATTGTGTATTTCCTTAATAATAGATTTATTGTCAGTGAACTGTTTACTCATATCGCGCTTTCGAGCTGTATACGCAATTGAGAGTGTGGAATCGCTGAGTGCTTCTCTTAAGGTAGAGTAAACCTTTGCACTCTCTATAATTGACTTGGCATCGACTGATACTGCATGTGCCTTCTCTGATGGCCAATCTAATTTAGGATTGACTAACCTCAGGTCAGAGAAACCAAAATTATACATGGAACGTGCAACCAGACCTATATTTTCAGGAAGTTGAGTATCAACCAAGATAATTGAAATATTATTTGAAGACATGTACTAACTAAGAACCGTAGCCTTTTCTTTCATCAATTTGTACTCAACACTATCAATCAGCGCCCTAAAGGAAGCCTCTATAATATTTTCTGAAACACCAATTGTGTACCAACTCTTTTTATCTTTATCAGAACTCTCAATTGATACTCTGGTAATCGCATCGGTTCCTGTGTTTAAAATTCTCACTTTATAGTCGATAAGAGATAAATCCTTGATCAATTCAGCATAACCACTTGATTGAAAGTTATTCCTCAAAGCATTGTCTAATGCATTAACCGGTCCTACACCTTGTCCCGTACCTATAAGTTCTTCTTTGCCAAATTTTAATTTAACTTCGGCATCTGATATTGTTTTACCTTCCCCACCTGAATTCTTTACATTCACATTAAAATTAATAACTTCAAAATAAGTTGGCATTTCAGCAATGACCTTTTTCACTAAAATTTCAAATGAAGCATCGGCACCATCGTATGAGTATCCAATAAATTCCCGTTCTTTTACTCGATCGAGAATTTTTTGTATCGTTTGATCATCGTTATTAATCTGTATCCCAGTGGATTTTAATCGTGCAAGAATATTTGATTTTCCTGATTGTTCTGAAATGATGATTTGGCGATGATTGCCCACTAACTCAGGATCAATATGTTCATAAGTTTTAGGATCTTTGTTTACTGCTGAAACGTGCAATCCCCCTTTATGCGCAAATGCTGCCGAGCCTACATAAGGTGCTGTTCTATTGGGTACACGATTTAATATTTCATCTAAAAGTCTTGAAAGTTCCGTTAACTGACCAAGATTTTTAGTATCAATGGATAGATCAAATTTTTCGATATATTCATCCTTCAAAGCAAAAGTAGGAAGAAGAGTAATTAAATTAGCATTTCCGCATCGTTCACCAAGTCCATTAATCGTACCTTGTACTTGTCTGACCCCAGCATGAACTGCGGCTAATGAATTTGCTACAGCATTTCCAGTATCATTATGTGCGTGAATGCCAAGTTGATCACCTGGAATATCCTTTACAACTTCTGAAACAATCTGTTCTACTTCATGGGGTAATGTGCCTCCATTAGTATCACAAAGAACCATCCACTTTGCCCCATTATCTTGTGCTGCTTTTAAACACTTTATTGCATATTGAGGATTAGCTTTGAAGCCATCAAAGAAATGTTCAGCATCAAAATGAACTTCCTTCTTGCTGCTTGATAAAAAGTTAACAGACTCCGCAATATTTACTAAGTTTTCATCATTTGAAATACCTAACGCTAAATCTACATGGAAATCCCAAGACTTACCCACTACGCAAGCTGACGGGGCGCTTACGTTAATCATGGCAGCTAAACCAGGATCATTTTCAGCACTCCTTCCTGTCTTTTTAGTCATGCCAAAAGCCGTAAACGTAGAATTTTTAAATTCCATTTTTTCAGCGAAAAATTGTGTATCAGTTTCATTTGCTCCAGGCCATCCACCTTCAATATAATCAACGCCTAAGGCATCAAGCTTTGATGCGAGAATTTTTTTCTCATCTACGTTAAAATCAACGCCGTAAGTTTGCGCTCCGTCTCTCAGTGTCGTATCAAATATAAATAATTTTTCTTTCATTTATTTAGTTTTCCATGTGGTTTCTGTACCTTTATCTTCTAGTACTATTCCTAGATTTTCCAACTCATCTCTAATTCTATCAGCTTCAGAAAAATCTTTATTTACTCTTGCAGTGTTTCTTTGAGCAATCAATGACTCAATCTTATTTTGATCTACACTTATATTATCTTTACCCCATGATAACCATTGAGAAGGTTCATCATTCATCAATCCAAGAAATTGAGCCGAAATTAAAAATTTATTTAATGAATCTGGATTGGTACTTTTACAATTTTTGAATAATTTATGCAATTCAGCTATTGCCTGAGGCGTATTCATGTCATCATTTAGTGCGTTCATTACATTTTCATCAATCTTCGTGCTTAAGTCAGGCTTAAAATCAACTTCAGAAAAATATTGGTACCACTTATCTAGTGTTTTTTTACTCTCTTGCAGATTATCATTTGTCCAATTCAATGGCTGACGATAATGAGTAAGTATCATGGTAAATCTAATAACCTCTCCTTGATATTTTTCTTTAAGTTCATTTACCGTTACAAAATTTCCATCAGATTTTGCCATTTTATTTCCTTCGACTGTGACAAAGCCATTATGAACCCAATAATTTGCAAATTTTTCTCCGTTAGCACACTCACTTTGAGCTATTTCATTTTCGTGATGTGGGAAAATTAAATCTTGCCCACCACCATGAATATCAAATGTTTTACCTAATAATTTTTCACTCATTGCAGAACACTCTATATGCCATCCAGGCCTTCCCTTGCCCCATGGACTGTCCCATCCAGGCTCGTTATCTTTAGAAGGCTTCCATAGTATAAAATCTGAAGCTTCTTGCTTATAGCTTTCAACATCAACTCTTGATCCAGCAATCATTTCTTCAAGATTTTTTCCTGATAATGATCCGTATTTAGAAAATTTAGTAGATGAAAAAAGAACGTTATTCTCTGCAACATAGGCATAATTTTTTTCAATTAACGTCTCAATAATATTGATCATTTCAGCTATGTGATCCGTTGCTCTGGGCTCAAAGGAGGGCTCCATTGCTCCTATATATTTCGCATCAGCGTGAAAATAATTAATGGTTCTTGAAGTTAATTCATTGATGTCTTCATTATTTTCTTGAGAGGCATTTATAATCTTATCATCAACGTCAGTTATATTTCTCACGTATGTTACATGCTCAGTACCGTATATGTTTTGAAGAATTCGAAATAAAATATCAAAAACTATAACAGGTCTTGCGTTTCCTACATGTGGATAGTCGTATACTGTGGGACCACAAACATACATTCTGATATTTTTTGGATTAATTGGTTCAAACTTTTTTTTTGAGTTTGAGAATGTGTCGTATAAATTTAGTGCCATTTATAACTCAACTCTTTCTATGATTTTTTCTCTGCCCAGTAATTGGATAAGTAGTTTCATTTCTGGACCGTGATTAAGTCCTGTAAAGGCTTCTCTAAGAGGCAAGAATAAATCTTTTCCTTTTCTGCCAGTTTTCTCTTTTATGGCCGAAGTCCATAGTCCCCATGTTTCATCATTCCATGGATCATCAGGGATCAATTCTATTGCAATCTTAATATAATCTTTATCAGAAGGCTTAATGGTCTCACTATTAAATACAATGTCCGTCCATTGTTTTATATCTTCAACAACATTCAGATTGCCTCTGATTGTTTCCCAAAACTTTTGATCAATTTTTTCATCAATCTTTTTTAATCTCTCTTCGATCTCGCTAAAATTGTATTTTTGAACCTGTTTTTTATTGAGAGCATTCAATACATCAATTTCAATTCGACCAGGTGACGTTGAAATTGTACTCAATTTAAATTCACTTTTTATTTGATCTATATTGTCTTTTAATTCGATAGAATTAGACGTACCGATGGTCGCCAATAAACTTAGTATTGATATGGGCTCCATATTCGCCTCCCTAAAACTACTAATGGATATGACATTGTCTCGTTTTGATAATTTATCTCCACTTGATGCTTTTAGTAAGGCGTGATGGGCAAAGGTTATTTTATTTTGATCCAAGGCATTAATAATTTCTACTTGAACAGCCGTATTGCTCGTATGATCATCTCCTCTAATTACGTTGGTTATACCGTAGTCAATATCATCTACAGCTGAACTAAAAGTATACAAAGGAACACCGTCCTCTCTAAACAAAACAGGGTCAGACAAACTAGTGAGGTCTATATCTATTTCACCTTTAAGCAAATCATCCCATTTCATACGTTCAGTTTTTAATAAGAATCTCCAGTGGGGTTTTCTTCCTTCTGCTTCGTAGTCTTTCTTTTGTTGGTCTGTTAATTCCATTGCAGACCGGTCGTACACTTGCTTGCCACCAGCTGCGATGAGCAATTTTCTTTTTCTTTCAAGTTCTTCGGGTGTTTCATAGCAAGGGTAAATTCTGCCATCAGCTTTTAATTTCTCGAATTGCTCCCTGTATCTGTCGAAACGAGACGATTGATTGAACGTTTCATCAAAATCAATGCCCAGCCAATCAAGATCATATTTGATCTGAGAAATATATTCATCTTTTGATCGTTCTAAATCAGTATCATCAATTCTTAAAATGAATTTCCCATTGTTGGTACGTGCATACAGCCAATTAATTAATGCTGTTCTAATGTTTCCAAGATGCAATAAACCTGTTGGACTTGGTGCAAACCTTGTTACTGTTGTCATTTAATTTTCCATATCTCTAAATGCATTTGTGATCGGATATCTTCTGTCATAGCCAAAATTTCTTTCAGAAATCTTCACGCCTGGCGCTGCTTGTCTTCTTTTATATTCCGAATTGTAGAGTAGATTTTGAATTCTTTTAACTAATTCTTTATCAAATCCTTGATCTACAATCTCTTTTACTGAACTTTCCTTTTCAACAAGATGGTACAATACTTTATCCAATACATCATAAGGTGGAAGTGAGTCACTGTCTTTCTGATCTTCTTTTAATTCAGCTGTAGGTTCCTTGGTTATAATGTTATTTGGTATAATCTCATTTTTATCGAGCAACGATAAAGAGGGCTTATTTTTGTTTCTCCATTCCGACAATTTAAATAGGTCAGTTTTATAAATGTCTTTAACAACAGAGAACCCTCCACACATATCTCCATAGAGTGTCGAATAGCCAACAGATACCTCAGATTTATTACCATTGGTGATAACCATGTAGCCAAATTTGTTTGAATAGGCCATCAAAATCGCTCCTCTTGTTCGCGATTGAATGTTTTCCTCGGTGATGTCTTTTTCTGTTCCAGAAAAAAGATCATTAAGTGTGTTGTCGTAGGAATTGACAATGTCATTGATAGATATGTTCATAAGTTCAATGCCTAAATTGTTGCCTAGTTCTGATGCGTCTGTATTGCTCTCAATACTCGTATATTTTGAGGGCATTAAGATACCTTTTACTCTTGAAGGACCAAGTGCATCAGTGGCAACAGCTGCACTAAAAGCACTATCAATTCCTCCTGATATTCCTAATACAACGCCTGGAAAATTATTCTTTTCAACATAATCTCTTAGACCCAAGATTAAACTGGAGTAAATGACATCATTCATATCTGTATGATCAGAAAACGTATCTTCTATTAAAAATTTATGGTCTTCATCAAATAAAAATTCCTTAGACTCTGACTGACAGTGCTTAAGTTTGTAGATAACTTTTTCTTGATCATTCAGGAATGAGCTTCCATCAAAGACTATTTCATCCTGACCCCCTACTTGATTAACATAGATGAGAGGTGCTGCGATAGATTTTGAAAATTCGATAGCTTTTTTTTCTCTTTCGTTGATTTTATTAATATCAAAAGGAGACGCATTGAGAGAAACAGCAAGATCGATTTGTTGTTCACCAATTTCAGTGATGGTTTGATTTACCCAAATATCTTCACAAATAAATATCCCCAGATTAATACCTTTAAAATCTATAACACTTACTTTTTCACCATTTGAAAATATTCTCTTTTCATCAAATACTCCATAGTTTGGAAGTGCCATCTTGTAATGTTTATGTAAGATCTTTCCGTCATGAATGACTACTGCAGCATTAAATAAATTACTTTCATCTAACCAAGGTGTACCAAGTACAAGAGTTGGGTGCTTCCCTTTTGATAAATTGACAATTTCATCAACAGCTTCATGAACTTTTTTCATAAAAGCAGGCTTCAAAATTAAATCCTCTGGCGGGTAACCAGTTAACATAAGCTCTGAAAATAAAATTAGATCAGAATTATTATTTTGTAAGTGGTCAATAACGATCTGTTTGTTGAATGCAATATTCCCAACAACTGGGTTTGATTGAACTACTAATAATGAAATTTTTTCTGTCATTTGACTGATATTACAACTAATTAATTTAGTCGCAATTACTTGGCAATTATAATTTTTGACTTGTGAGGTTCTTGAGATTCTCTGAGCTTGTCAGATATTAAGAAGGCAAGTTCTAATGCCTGGTTTGCGTTAAGTCTAGGGTCACAATGAGTATGGTATCTAGCAGATAAATCTTCATCTTTTATAGCTTGGGCACCGCCAATGCACTCAGTCACGTTTTGCCCTGTCATCTCCAAATGAACTCCACCAGGATATGTTCCTAGAGAGTGGTGTATATCAAAAAATGACTCAACTTCTTGAATAACCCTCTCAAAAGGTCTGGTCTTAAAGCCAGAATTAGCTTTCATAGTATTACCGTGCATGGGGTCACATGACCAAACAAGGTTGTAATCTGAGTTAGCAAAAGGGCCAATTAATTTGGGCAACTTCTCTTCAACATTATCAACCCCAAATCTACAAATGAGGGTAATTTTACCTGCTTCATTTTCGGGATTTAAAACATCGATCAATTTCTTTAATTCATCGGGATCTAAAGTTGGACCACACTTAATTCCAATAGGATTTTTAATGCCCCTACAAAATTCTACGTGGGCTCCATCAAGTTGTCTTGTCCTGTCACCTATCCACACCATGTGAGCGGATGTATCGTAGACTTCACCAGTCGTACTATCTGTACGTGTTAAACATTCCTCATATGGTAAAAGGAGTGCTTCATGACTTGTAAAAAAATCAACGTTTCTTAATCTTTTCGTATTGCCAGATGAGATACCAATGGCATCCATAAAAGATAGTGTATCTGATATTTTGTCAGCTAAATCTCTGAATTTTTTTCCTTGAGGACTCTCATCAACAAAACCCATGTTCCATTGGTGAACTTTATTAAGGTCAGAAAAACCACCCTTTGCAAATGCTCTTAATAAATTGAGAGTTGCTGCTGATTGAGTGTATGCTCTGATCATTCTTTGAGGATCAGGCACTCTTGAAGACTCAGTAAACTCCATATCATTAATGATATCGCCTTTATAACTTTCTAACTCAACTCCATCAATTTCTTCTTTAGGTGAACTTCTTGGTTTAGCAAATTGTCCTGCCATTCTTCCAACTTTAACAACTGGACAATTGCCTGCTGCTGTAAGTGTCACTGACATTTGTAAAAGAACTTTGAAAGTATCTCTTATGTAATCAGCATTGAAGTCGTCAAAACTTTCTGCACAATCTCCACCTTGTAATAGAAACGCCTTTCCTTCTGAGACTTTAGCAAGATGTCTTTTTAAATCTCTTGCTTCCCCTGCAAAAACTAGAGGTGGATATGTTTTAAGTTGGCTTTCGGTTTTTTCTAACTCTGATTTGTTGGGGTATTCAGGAATATGTTTTGCCTTATGTCCTCTCCAACTATTTATCGTCCATTTACTCATTTTTAAAAACTCTATATTTTTCAGCCTTATAGTACCAAATAATCTAAATTACTAGAGTCTTAGCTAAATATATTGATTTTATTAGATAAATTTGATTTACCCAACAGGTGAGGTGATTTGTTCTATACCTTTGCTAATTTTAGGCAACACGTCTTCCTGATCAAGTTTCTTAGTTTGATCATATTGAGGATGTGCCAAAGTTGCTAAATCTTTAGCTTTAGCTAGTGCGACATCATAAAAACTTTCAGGACTTGCAACTTCATCAATATATCCTGGTTCAACAGAATCTTTTATTGAATACATTTCAGCATTAAGAAGTGCCCTTTGCTTGTGTGATTTTGTTAATTTAAATTTTGCAATTTCTAAAATAGGTGTTGGCACAATCATATTGTTTCTTAATTCATTTGCCCCAACCTTGAAGTCACCTTCACAGCCAACACGGTAATCACTGCTGCATAAAAGAAAAGCCCCGAGGGCAATAGCGTGTCCACTACATGCAGCAACTACAGGACGAGGAAATGAGAAAACTCTTTTCAACATTAAGAAGCCAGATTTTACCATGGCGGCAGCATTTTCAGGACTAGACATCATAACCTTTAAATCAAATCCAGCTGAAAACATACCAGGTCTTCCTGTAATTAAAACTGAACCCTTATTAGTTGGTATTTGATCCATAATTTTTTCAAAATTCTGAATCATCTCTGGTGAAAAAACATTTACTTTACCATCATCCATATGAATGATTGATACATCAGCTTCTGTTTTGAGAGTTACTGTCATGGAACTTATATTAATTTATTTTTAAAAAACGTATAGTATAAAAAAGAGACTATTATTGATAGGCCAATAACAATTGGGCCAAATAATTCAAATAGAGTGAAGGTTGCAATTCCGATTAGTCCAATCATTGCTAATTCAATATGACTTTTAAGAAAACTCTCTTTGAATGCAGCAGAAATAATCAAAATATTTATTGGTAAATAGAGAATAATGCCCGTAATTGTTCCTGGACTAAAATCGTTGTAATAAAAACTAAAGAATACATGAAAAAAAGCATTTACAACTTGGGTAGTCATTAAAAAAAATAGCACAAGATGTGCACTTGCTCGATTTTTTTTAATTAGGTGAAAAAAAATAAAAAGTAACAATAAGCATGACAATATAATTAAGATGACTTCGGTTGGGATTGAATTATTGTCAGAAAAATATTTTATTCTCCATTCCCTAAAATTAAAAATAATATGTTCTTCAAAGTGATGGATAGCGTATATGAATGGTCCAAGTACTATTAAATTTTTAAACTCGCTCATTAATATTTAATTAATTAACTATTCAACTGTAACTGATTTAGCAAGATTGCGGGGTTGGTCTACATCATTGCCTAGTTCAACAGCTGTATAATATGCCAACATGTGTATTGGTACAGAATATATAATAGCTTCAATCGATTTAGGTGTTTTTGGTAATCTAAAAATCTTCCATATGTTTTCAGAGCTGGACTCAAGGCTTTCATCATCTGTAATCATTAATATTCTACCACCTCGAGCAATGACCTCCTGAATATTAGAGACTGTCTTATGAAATAAGGGACCGGGTGGAACGATGCATACTACTGGCAAATCTTTTTCAATCAAGGCAAGTGGACCGTGTTTCATTTCGCCAGCTGGATAACCTTCCGCATGTATATAAGAGATTTCTTTGAATTTTAGCGCACCTTCTAAGGCGAGAGGAAAAGCTGTTCCTCTTCCTAAATACATTACACCTTTTGAGTCTATGATGGCTTTTGCCGTTTCTTTTAATTCATAAGATCTTTTAATTGTCTTCTCTAGAATTTGTGGAGCCTGCATAATTTCTTTGCAAATCTCTTTATTCTTATCGATTGTAACATTCTTATTCTTGGTACCACAATGCAGCGCCATTGATAACAGCACCGACAATTGTGCCGTAAATGCTTTTGTGGAAGCTACACCAATTTCTGCTCCCGCTTTCGTATATAAACAGTAATCACTTTCTCTTGCAATTGAGCTATTTATAACATTTACAATACTGAGTGTTTTAACCTTAGCATCTTTGCAGTAGTCTAAGGCCGCTTTTGTATCTGCGGTTTCACCTGATTGAGAAACAAATATATATAATGCCTTATTATCAAGAACAGGATCTCGGTATCTAAACTCAGATGCCATATCACACTCTACGGGTAGTCTCGCATATTGTTCAAAATAATATTTTGCAACCAAGCAAGAGTAATATGCTGTGCCACAAGCAATTAAATGTATCTTTAAAATATCATTGAAATTTAGTCCTATATCATCAACTGAAATTATCCCCTGATCATGATCAATGAATTGTCTAAATGTTTCGCCAACAGCCTTAGGATGCTCATGAATCTCTTTTTCCATAAAATGATTGTATGATCCCTTGCTGACTTCTGTATCCATAATACCAATATCAACAAATTCTCTATTGGCTTTATCTCCTGATGAATTATAGATTTCAACATTTTCTCTACTTAGCACAACAATGTCACCATCTTCTAAGTAACATACTTTTTTTGCAATTGAGCTTAATGCTATTGAATCAGATCCTAATGAGCTGGAGTTGCCATCGGTTCCCGCTACCAGAGGACTTCCATTCCTCGCACCTATTATTTTATCCTTAAGGTCACTAAAGATGATAGCTAACGCATAAGAACCCTCCAAAAGTGATATTGCTTGTTTAACCGACTCCATATGATCATGACCTTGATTGAGATAATGAGTAATCAGCGCTGTTATAACTTCAGAGTCAGTATCAGACTCAAAGTTATAGTTTTTTAATTCTGCTCTACTTTTAAGCTCAGATGCATTTTCAATAATTCCATTATGGACGAGAGAGACTTTTCGTGATGAGTGAGGATGGGCATTTCTTTCTGATGGCTCGCCATGTGTAGCCCACCTCGTGTGGCCAATTCCAACCTTTCCATCAAAACCATCTTTTTGAAGGGATAGTATTAAGTTATCAAGCTTACCTTTTGCTTTCTTTTGGTGAATTTGGTTTTCAGTATTAATAGCTATCCCTGCTGAATCATAACCTCGGTACTCAAGTTTCTTCAGGGCTCCAATTATGTTTGAAGAAACAGAGTCATTTGCAGTAATACCTACTATTCCACACATATAATTACTTTTTATTTTTCCTCTTAGCCCAATTTTTTACTTCCATTTGGACAGATCTTTCAACAGCCAAGCTATCTTGTTTAACTTTCTTTGTTATTGTTGAGCCAGAGCCAATATATGCATTTTTGCCAACTTCTAATGGTGCAACAAGTGATGAGTTTGATCCTATAAAGGCATTGTCTTTAATAACTGTTTTATATTTTGCTTTTCCATCGTAATTACATGTTATTGTTCCTGCTCCAACATTAACATTTTTTCCAATTATTGAGTCTCCAACATAAGATAGGTGATTAATTTTTGAATTTGTGTCAATTGTTGAATTCTTAACTTCAACAAAATTTCCAATTTTTGCCTGCTCATTAATCTGTGTACCTGGCCTTATACGGGCGTAAGGTCCTATGCTAGTTTTCCTTCCGATCCTACAGTCTTCTAAATGTGAAAAAGAATAAATTTCAGCACCATTTAAAATTTTTACATTTTTACCAATCACAACAAAAGGATGAATAGTTACATCTTTTCCTATTTTTGTGTCTTCCGAAAAATATACAGTACTAGGGTCATGCATTGTTACGCCAGCTTTAAGATGTTTAACTCTTAAATTTTCTTGAAATTCATTTTCTGCCATGGCTAAATCCTTTTTATCATTGATACCCTGCACTTCTTTCTCAGATGTAACAACTGACTTAATTTTGATATCACTATTTGATGCCATTTTGAAGATATCTGTTAAATAATATTCTTTCTTCATATTTTTATTATTTATTTTTGGTATTAATTTTGTAAGAAGTTTTGAGTGAATTGAAAAAATACCAGAATTGCACAGGTAAAAGTTCTCTTTTCTTTTAAGCTCTTTTTGTTCAATTATCTCGTTAACAAAACCATTAGTTCCCAATATAACTTTTCCATAATTATTTTGCTCTTCTTTATTAAAACAAAGAATATTGATTTCATTTTTTTTGAACTTAATTATTTTTTTTAAAGTGGATGAATGTATGAGTGGAACATCTCCATAAAGGACAAGAATATTAGAATTTTTTTGAAGACTTCTTATGGCTGCGTTGATCGCATCGCCAGTTCCTAATTGTTTTTTCTGTATTATTAAGTTTATTTTATTTTTTAAGTGATCAAATTCATTTTTTATTTCTTTATTAAGTACTAAATGAATTTTCTTTGGCTTTAAAGATCGTGCGGTATTTAAAACATGTTCAACTACTGGCTTTCCCCCCAAATGATGCAATACTTTTGGGATACTAGATTTCATTCTAGTTCCCTTCCCAGCCGCAAGTATTATAATTTCTAAATTATTCATTGGATTTTGACTGAAAAATAAACAATATGTTATTAATTGTATCGTAAAGATTTATTTCAAAGGCTTACTTTAATTTAACTATGAAAAACAAAAAATTATTTATTTTTGATCTCGATGGCACGCTTGTAGATACAGCTCCAGACTTTAAAAATTCTCTTAACTATATGCTCTCTGAACTCGACTATCCTTTAGTCTCACTTGAGGAAATAAGAAATCTGGTGGGCTATGGCGCGCGTGAATTGATAAGACGAACTGCTGTTTCAAAAAATATTGAACACGATGATTCGAAGTTAAATGAAATGTTAAAAATATTTTTACTTCATTATACCCATAATATTGATGATGACAGCATACTTTTTAATAATGTAAGAGAAGTGTTAGAGTTTCTTAAATCTAGAGAAATTAAATTGGCAGTGTGCACAAACAAAATGGAAAAATTAAGTATTATGCTTTTAGAGAAGTTAGATGTATTAAAGTACTTTGATTTCTTAGCTGGAGGAGATACGTATATTAAAAGTAAACCCGATCCCCTTCCTTTAGTTAAAATCTGTAACCACCTAAAAATTAATCAGTCTGATTCAATAATGGTTGGAGATAGTGCAACAGATTTAAATGCAGGACACAATGCAAATATGCCTGTTGTTCTAGTTGAGTATGGGTATACAGATAATAAAAATATTTACAAAGAGGCTGATATGGTGATAAATAATTTTACTCAATTAAAAGATTTGATCACATAGGAGTTAAAAATGACAATAAGTTTTAAAGATAAAGTAGCAATAGTAACTGGTGCTGGTGGAGGATTAGGTAGATGCCATGCGCTTCAATTTGCTGAGAGAGGTGCAAAAGTTATTGTTAATGATTTGGGTGGTGCTGTAGATGGATCAGGTGGATCAAGTGAAGCGGCTGATAAGGTTGTCGATGAAATTAAAGCTTTGGGTGGTGATGCCATTTCAAATGGATCAAGTGTAACTGATAAAGCTGGTGTAAAAAAACTTGTAGATGATGCAATGGCAGCTTACGGTAGAATTGATATTCTCGTAAACAATGCTGGTGTCTTGAGAGACAAATCTTTTGCGAAAGTAACTTTGGATGATTTTGAATTTGTTGTTGATGTGCATATGATGGGGTCTGTCTATTGTAGTAAGGCGGTATGGCCAATTATGGTTGAGCAAAAATATGGTCGAATAATAATGACATCTTCTTCGTCAGGAATATTTGGTAATTTTGGACAGTCTAACTATGGATCAGCTAAAATGGGAGTTGTTGGCTTAATGAATACTCTTAGAATTGAAGGACAAAAGAATAACATCAAGGTTAACTCTCTCGTACCTGTCGCAGCAACAAGAATGACAGAGAATCTTGGAATGCCTGACGCAGTATTTGACAGCCTTAAACCCGAGTCTGTATCTCCAGCGGTTATATTTATGGCATCTGAAAATGCGCCTGATGGTGTAATGATTTCTGCCGGAGCAGGTGTATTTGCAATGGCTGAAATAGTACATTCTGAAGGAATTGCTCTTAAAGGGGATGATCTAAATGCTGATATGCTTGCTGAAAAATGGTCGGAAGCTTCAGATATGTCAAATGGTAAAGCTCTAAGAAGTGGTGCGGAACACACTGCTCATATATTTAAAAAGCTATCAGAATAAAAAATTAATTATCTAAGAAAGATTGATTCCGTCTTCTTCATTTATTGACTGAATATTAGATTGAGTCAAATCAATGTATCTTTTCATGTGAAAGTCAACATTGCCGAAAAGAATTCCAATCATTGTTGCTCTTTTAAAAAAGTGACTGATCATATACTCGTCAACAACACCCATGCCGCCGTGCAATTGAATAGCATTTTCACCAACAAATTTAATGGCTTTACCAATACGGGCTTTTGCAGCCGATGCTGCCTTTCTTCTTTCATCTGGATTGTTAAGGTCTGCTGTAATTGCCATGTAGAGAATTGATTTTGCTTGCTCATATTCAATCATCATATCAACAAGGCGGTGCTGTATTGCTTGATTTGCACTAATTGGCTGTCCAAATTGTTTTCTATTTTTACAATAATCGTTAGTTGAGTCTTTAAGCACTTGTAAAATACCAACAGCTTCTGAGCATATTGCAATTGTAGATAAATCTACTTGTTCTTCAATTGCTTCATAAGAGTTGCCCAACTCGCCTAAAATATTTTCTTTAGA
The DNA here is from genome assembly GCA_902584215.1 of uncultured Pelagibacteraceae bacterium. Taxonomy (GTDB): domain Bacteria; phylum Pseudomonadota; class Alphaproteobacteria; order Pelagibacterales; family AG-422-B15; genus CACNXQ01. Next base: position 35,177 of record CACHYW010000004.1, on the reverse strand, counting down.
TACACTTAAATTTTCAATAACAACTTCTGATGCCCTATATTCATCTATTGTCGGATAATTCTGTAAGGTGATACCTTCAGATTTTATATCAACTAGAAATAATGTAATTCCCGACTTTGATCTTTGATCTCCTTCAGTCCTCACTGAAATAATTAGATGAGTTGCCATGCCAGCACCAAAGACCACTGACTTAAATCCGTTAATAGTATAGTTATCTCCGTCAAGAGTTGCCGAACATTTTACATCAAATAAGTCAAACCTACTTTGAGGTTCTGCGTATGCAAAAACATAACGTCTGTCACCTGATATAATTTCTGGAATAATTGAATTTTTTTGATCCGCTGATCCAAGTTTAGAAATAAGACCCCCAGCAAGAATTATTGATGGCATGTATGGCTCTACTACAAGGCCTTTTCCAAATTGCTCCATTACAATCATTATGTCGGTAGCTTCACCACCCAGTCCACCATGATCCTCCTCAAAAGGAACTCCTAAAAGACCAAGTTCAGCAAACTTCTTCCAGTTCTCTTCTTTCCATCCCTCCTCAGTTTTAACAATTGAGCATCTTGTATCCCAGTCATAGTCATCTCTTACAAATGAAGTAACCATGTTTTCAAGAAGAGTTTGTTCTTCTGTATAATCAAAATTCATGGGGGCAGTCCTATATATTGCTTACTAAAATGTCAAAAATTTATAATCCTAGAACCATCTTAGCAATAATATTTCTCTGAATTTCATTAGAGCCACCGTAAATAGATGCTTTTCTGAAATTAAAGTATGATCCTGATAAATTAGTTGCATAATCAGGTCCTACATATTCGTTACTTAATGTAGTGCCCAAATGAGGGTTAGCATAATATCCAACAGCTTCCATCGCAAGTTCGGTGACCATTTGCTGAATATCAGTTCCCTTAATTTTCAAAAGCGAAGATTCTGGGCCAGGACCTTTACCTGCTGAGTCTTTAGCTAAAGTTCTCAGTTCAGTATATTCTAGAGAATTTAATTCGAGTTCTGCATTTGCTATTTTGGATTTAAATGCTGGATCTTGTATTAACGGTTCACCATAAGACATCTCTGCACTAGCAATTTGCTTTATTCTTTCCAAAGCTTTTTTAGACCTAGCGACACCAGCAATACCAGATCTTTCATGAGCTAATAAAAATTTTGCATAAGTCCAGCCCATATTCTCTTGTCCAATTAGATTCTCAACTGGTACTTTTACATTATCAAACCAGGTTTCGTTAACTTCGTGAGATCCATCCATAAGCTTTATTGGACGAACAGTAATGCCTGGGGTTTTCATATCAATCAAAAGAAATGAGATCCCCTGCTGAGGTTTTTCTGCCTCTGGGTTTGTTCTAACTAAGCAAAAAATCCAATCTGCATGCTGAGCAAGAGTAGTCCAAGTTTTTTGTCCATTAACAACATAATGATCACCCTCTTTGACTGCACTTGTTTTAAGAGAAGCTAAATCAGAACCTGACCCTGGCTCTGAATATCCCTGGCACCAAAACACATCGCCGCTTAAAATTCCTGGGAGATGTTTTGCTTTTTGTTCATCGTTACCGAATGTATAGATAACTGGGCCAACCATATTAACACCAAAAGGCATTATGTATTGACATTCCGCTCGAGCACACTCTTGCTCAAATATATATTTTTGTGTTGGAGAAAATTCAGCTCCCCCATACTGTTTAGGCCATCCAGGTGCTGACCAACCATTATGTTTACCTAAAATTTTATGCCAGGTCATTAAGTCATCACGTGATAACTCTTTTCCAGTTTTTCTTTTTGCACCAATTGAGTCCTTCAACTCTTTCGGGTAGTTGTTTGATATAAATTCTCTTACGTCTGATTGAAATTTTAAATCTTCACTCGAAAATGCTGTATCCATGGAATCACCTAATTTTAAAATTTAAAAATATATAATGCCTTAAAATACTGATTTCAACTCTATTTTTTAAGCATTATTGCCAAAAATCATACGTTTATTGATGATATCGTAAATTAAAAAAGCTCCCATTCCATACAAAATACTCGAAAAAAATGTATTTTGCACAAAAGGCAGTGCCATAACGTAACAAGTCATAAGACCTGTAATACTTAACTCGTACATCCCAGATCCATACCAAACAGCAAAGTTTGTGATTAAGAAAAATACTAATACCCCTAAACTGATACTTAAAAAAGAATTCAGAGTAGTTACTCTTGCCTCAATGAATGTTCCAATCAAAACACAGATAGCTAAAGAGAAATAAATAATGGGCATACTAGCATGAAAACCGAGATATAAATCACTTAGCAACATAGATAATAAAGGAACTAAATAAGCAAAAAACCTTTTATTGATAATTGCTCCAGAAAACACAGCCATTCCAAGAATTGGCGTGAAATTTGGTGAGTGCGGTATCAATCTACTTAATGCAAGTAGTGCTACTAGACCGAGTGCCAAATAGATGTTGTTTTTTGCATTCATGTATAATTTATAAACTCAATAAATCAAAAAGTATACGCTAAATCAAAGAATAAGTTTCTTTCAGGTAAAGGGTATACATTAGATAATCCATAATGAGCATCATTATGAAAAGTACTCGATACTGCAAAATCATAAGCAGCTTCATCAAAAAGATTATTAATACCAAAATTCAATGTGTAATTTGTATTCACTGAACTTAGATATGTATTAACAAAATAATAATCTGGTATTTGTGGTTCAATATTTTCTTCGTCATTTGAAACATATTTCTTGTCTAAATAATTTAATTCTACATCAAGAGTTAAATTGTCTCTCACTTTAGTTTCATAGGCTAAACTAAATTGCATCGGGGAAATAAGTGGTACAGATTTACCTTTTAAGCTTAATGTTTCAACTCCGTTTAAAAGATTTTGCCATGTTATTGGTGCAAAAGATTCCCCATAAGTACTGACTCCCGGTGTAAGTGTTCCAGCAGTGAACTCTGCGACAGTATAACTAAAAGACCCCCTTAATTTATTCGATTGATCAAAACTATATCCAAAATCAACATCTAAACCTTGACGTTCAATAGGATCGATATTTGCGTTTATATTATTTCTAAGTTGTATTTCATTTGTTGTATCAATCACATAATAACTAACATCTAAATTAAGTTGGTCTCTAAGATATCTTAATCCAATATCGTAGCCCTCAGATTCTTGGCTTTTAAGATCAAACGTTGTCTTGGGACTTGACGAGGCAACTCTTTCGTCAATGTTGGGAATTCGAAAAGATTCGGCATAACTTGCATACAATGAAAGCTCTCTATTTAATTTTTTTTCAAAACCAAGATTGAATGCCTGATTGCTCGTCGTATTGTTATGAGTTGTCATATCATAAATGGCTGGATAGAAAACTCCAAAATATTCTACATCTGCAAAACCTGGAGCTGTTTTATCAATGTCATCACGAGCTTTAAACATACTTTTTTCGTCTCTGTACCCTAATGAAATTGAGAGATCACTTTCATTTATATATGTGGTATTTTGAAAATATAATGATCTGACCTTAAGATCGGCAAAGATTTGTTGTCCCATAGCCTCATCTTCTTTTCTACGTTTTGTTGAATCATAGAAAGAATGAGCATAATCGTATCCTATACTAAAAATATTAGAGTGAGTTTCATTAATTTGCTTTGTCTCATATCTGGAATTAAAATTATTACCGTCAATTGTTGTCACTGTATATCTATCATTATTATTTGGAGTAGACGCTGTATTTGCGTTTGCTCCAAAAAAAGATTTGTCTGTTTTATCTCTGTAACCCGCATTAATAAAAATCTTATTCAAATCATTTAGAGGAACAACAACACTGGCATTAATTGAGTCCATCTCAGTATTAGCGTAATCTACTCGTCGTTCTGTATTACAAGAGTCTCCATTTTCTAATGAGCTTCCACCTATGTTTCTTGCTGTCTTGCTATCCTCGTAGCGGTTACAAATATGAAAATTATAAACTTCACCCCCTTTGATTCTCCCACCTGGGAGATCTTTCTCATTCTCCATCGACATGACATCAATACTTAAAGTTACGTTATCAACCTTATGCTTAGTATTTAATAAAATATTACTTTCATCAAAATCTGCTGATTCTCGGTAGTTACTGTTTGAAGTTTGAGATCCAAAAAGACTAGCAGAACTCTGATCGTTTATATTAGTAAACAATGATAAATCTACACTTTTATTGCTATATGAACCAATTGAGGTTTTGAAAGAATTATTTATATCCTCATTGTTTGTAACAATATTAATTGCACCTCCAACCGCACCTGAGCCATATAATGTTGCCGCCGATCCACCTCTTATAATTTCAATTCTTTCAATACTATCAGTTGGTATATGCGAGTTGATGGTAGACATATCAATATCGTTAAGGCGTCTGCCATTTATTAAAATTAAAGTATTTGATTTTGCTACTTCTCCAAAACCTCGCATATCTAATGTGGTATACACACCATCATATCCAGCTGCCGTTGATCTTGTAGAAATACCTGAGTAACTCTCAATGATTTTTGGCAAGGATTTATTTTGATACAGTTTAAGATCTTCTTTAGAGATTATTGTGGTATTTGAGCCAGCCAAGCCAGTTTGGAGTCTCGTGTACTCTTCACTACTAGGGTTAATTAAAATCTCAGGTGTTTCAGCGCTTATATTACCAATAAGAGTTATAAATATAAATATAGATAGAACTAATTTTTTAGTCATTTTTTGCCTCCAGTTTGAAGTCACCGCAAACAAATTGTGCCCAAATGATTATCCCGATCACGTGTGGATGACTATGTTTTGTTGGTAGGTCTCCTGACTTCTCCGTCAAAATTTGAATACGCCTTCCCGATAAAATCAGTGGCATCTGTATTCAAACTCGTGAGTTACAGTTGCGGGTACAGCTAAGGATTTAAACCTCATTCCCTGTTATTCACTTTACGTGAACCAACGAAATTAATATGTTATATTCTTTAAAAATACGCAACACTTAAAATGGAAATATTTAAATCACAATCTGGCCTCATTTTTGACTTTGATGAGGAACATGAAGCTGCAAATATTTCTCCCTATGGATTTAGAGAATATGATGCCAGGTGGCTCTATCCAGATCAGATAAATAAACAAGGCCTTGAGGTTTTTGGTTATGGCTTAGGCCAATATATATCTGATGTAAAAGGAACTGGATCTTCAATTGTAGTTGGTCATGATTATAGATCATACAGCAAAGAGGTAAAATATCATGTCGTTAAAGGTTTATTATCCTCAGGTTTAAAAGTGATGGACGTCGGACTTTCAGTGTCTCCAATGGTTTATTTTGCTCAACACCATTTAAATACAGATAGTTTAGCCATGATAACTGCCAGTCATAATGAAAATGGCTGGACTGGAATTAAATGTGGCATTGAAAAATCACTGACCTTTGGACCTGAAGAAGTAAGCTCAATTAAAAAAATTGTTGATAACAATCATAACGCCAAGATGGAAAGTAATGGGGTTTATCAATTTATTCCTGGGGTGAAAGATGAATACATTGAATACCTTTCTACAGATGTAAAAATTAGAAAAGGTTTCAAAGTTGTTGTTGCATGTGGTAATGGAACCGCCGGAGCATTTGCACCGGAATTACTGAAACTATTGGGCTGTGAAGTGATTGAGTTACACTGCGATTTAGATTTTAAATTTCCACACTATAATCCAAACCCTGAAGACTTAGTAATGCTCAAGGACTTATCAGAAAATGTCATTAAGCATAATGCTGATATAGGCTTTGCTTTTGACGGTGATGGTGACCGGCTTGGTGTAGTTGATGATAAAGGGGAAGAAATATTTTCGGATAAAATAGGTTTATTACTATCAGAGTTCTTATCAAATGATTATCCAGATTCAAAATTTGTAATCGATGTGAAGTCCACTGGACTTTATTTTGAAAGTTCCATTTTAAAGGAAAATAATTGTGTAATCGATATGTGGAAAACAGGTCATTCTCATATGAAAAGAAGAGTGAAAGAAATTGGCGCACTATGTGGTTTCGAAAAAAGTGGTCATTTTTTTATTAATGAGCCATTGGGACTGGGTTTTGATGATGGATTGAAATCTGCTTGTCTAATGCTTCAATATTTAAGTAATGGAATAACAAAAAAACTATCAGATAAGAAATTAGAAATTAAAAAGACTTTTCAGTCGCCAACGATGGCTCCTTTTTGTGAAGATGGTGAAAAGTATCTAGTTGTAGACTCAATTATAAAAAAAATCACAGACACAAAAGAAAAAGGGGTAACAGTTGGTAGTCAAAATATTGAAAAAATAATAACAATAAATGGTATTCGGTTTGAACTTTCAAATGGTTCATGGGGACTAGTAAGGGCCTCTTCAAATAAACCGTCTTTGGTCATTGTTATTGAAAGCTATGAATCTAATAATGAAGTAGAGTTAATTTTTAATTATATAAATGAACTTCTCGATCAGACAGGTAAGGTTGGTGGATATGATCAGAAATTAACTGGTTAATGATAACCATTCCAGATAGAACCGAATCGACATAAACAAGATGAATATTCCAAATAGAAGATTTAACTTACTTTTAGATAAATAGTGAGCAAACTTAACTCCAATCGGTGCTCCAATTATTGTAATAGGTGTAATTAATATAAGCCCTACAAGGCTTACATAGCCAAAGGATAGTGGCAAATCGATATTGTTTTGCAAACCTGCAATCATAAATCCAATTGTGCCAGGTACAGCAACTATGGTCCCAATTCCAGCTGCTGTTCCAATCGCTTTGTGAATTTCAAAATTATATAGTTTAAGTATAGGGATACTTATTGACCCGCCACCTACTCCAATGATTACTGAAAGAAATCCAATAACTGAACCGAATCCATGACCAGTCATATTTTTAGGAAAAGAAGTCGATAATCTCCATTTATCTTGCCAGAAAAAAAACTGCGCAGCGACAAACAGTAATATGATAGAGTAAATCAAAATTAGTGTACTTCCCTCTAGATAAGACACTGCAATAGAGCCGCAAGTAACACCCACAATTATTGAAACAAATATAAACTTTAAGAAATCTATATTTACGGAATTCTTCCTAGCATGGCTTATTGCAGAAATAATTGATATTGGGACGATATTTGCAAGTGATGTTCCAACTGCTAAGTGCATTCTTATACTTTCATCTACCTCAGCTAGAGTAAAAATATAATATAACGCGGGCACTACGACAACACCTCCTCCAATGCCAAAAAGACCTGCTATAAAACCAGCAAAAATGCCTGTACCAATCAATAAGGAAATAGAAAAGAACAAGTCGCCTGATGCGACATTGCTAAAGATTGTACTGAACACTTAACTAATATTAGTTTTTACCAGACGGTAACTCATTGAAAGGCAGTTTTTTATCTGACCTTTCATCTTGCGGTAGCCCAAGGACTCGCTCCGCAATAATATTTCTTAAAACTTCGTCAGTACCACCAGCAATTCTCATGGCAGCAGAGAAAAAATAACCATTTTGGAATAAGTTTTTAAGAATTGGATTTTGATCTTGGTGAACCATGCCTGACATGTCCATTAAATCCAGTGCATAAGATGATACATCTTGCATTTTTGACGCTGTGACCAGTTTACTTATTGAGAGCTCTGGTCCTGGCGTTTGGCCTTTTGATAAAGCAGTCATGCTTCTGTATTTAGTATATTGCAAACCACGCGATTGGATATACCAGTCAGCCATTTTTTGTCTTACCTCACTATTTTTTACTGCAAGGCCATCCTCAACTTCAATTTCTTTAGAGGCTTCAAAAATTTGATCAAAGTCTAAGCCTGGAGGATCCCCTACTGCTAATCTTTCATTCATCAGAGTAGTAAGTGATACTTTCCACCCTTCACCCTCTGCGCCAATTCTTTGACTGTCAGGTATACGAACGTCATTAAAGAAAACTTCATTGAAATTAGCTGAACCAGAAATTTGCTTAATAGGCTTAGCTTCAATTCCTGGTGTTTTCATATCAACATAAAAATAAGTAAGTCCCTTATGTTTTAAGGCAGTAGGGTCAGATCGTGCAACGATCATTCCATAATCAGCAAAATGAGCTCCTGAAGTCCAAACCTTTTGACCATTTAGTACCCATTCATCACCGTCTTTTTCAGCCTTCATTCTTATACCAGCTAAATCTGATCCCGCAGAAGGCTCAGAAAACAATTGGCACCATATTTCTTCGCCTGTAATCATTTTTGGAAGGAATCTTTTTTTATCCTCATCTTTGCCCCAAGCCATCATAGTTGGTCCAAGCATTCCTATTCCAATTTCAAAATATCCTGAGTGAACAAAATAGTCCTGTTCTTCTTGAGCATATATAACTTGCTCTATAGGTGTACCTCCATAACCTCCAAATTCCTTTGGCCATAGAATAGCAGCAAATCCAGCATCAGCTTTTTTTCTTTGCCATTCTTTTGCATTCTCTAGTGCTAACTTCGCAGCATCTTCACCTTTTACAGTTTCTGGCGCTCCGGCGCTTGAAATGGAAGATCCTGCGTCACCCTTTGGTTTTGCAGCTAGAGTAGATCTTTTTTCTGCATTAGCTTCGAGAAAAGATCTTACTTTTTTTCTAAATTCAGCTTCTTGAGGTGTGTCGTTAAAATCCATTTTTAAACTATATTCCTTTTTTCAAGATTTGAAATTAAATTTTCTTTCCACTGACGAATACTGCCAATATTTAAAGAAAGCAGTTTGGATCTACGATAAAACAAGTGACAGTCATATTCCCAAGTAAACCCAACACCCCCATGTATTTGAATATTTTCCTGAGATGCGTAATTGTATGCTTCAGAGGCACTGACCCTTGCTCCTGCAGCAGCAATTGGCAATTCATTTGAGTCTGTGCTTAGCGCCCAGGCACCGTAATAAGCATTGGATCTTGCTAATTCAATTTTGACGTACATATCTGCCATCTTGTGCTTTAAAGCTTGAAATGCACCTATCTGCTTTCCAAAAGCGAATCGTTCAAGTGAATATTTCTTTGCTTCATCAAGTGAGACTTGTGCTCCACCTACTTGCTCGAAGGAAAATAAAACAGCAGCTCTATTAAAAATATTATCAATCATCTCCCATCCACTTCCTTCGTCTCCAAGTCTTTCACATGCAACATTTTCTAAATCTACTGTGCAAGAAGGTCTTGTGGGATCGATAGTGTCCAAGTTTGAAATATTTACACCCGGACCATTTCTATCAATAATAAAAAGAGAGAGAGAATTATAATTTGAATTACTGTCAGAATTGGCAGCAACAATGATATAGTCTGCTGACTCTCCATCAGTAACAGGGTTTTTAGATCCATTTAATTTGCCTGAAGTGTACGATGTCTTAATATTGTTTGGTTTAGGTTTACCATTAGTTTCTGATAGGGCGAATGTTCCAATTTTTTCACCAGATGCAATGAGAGGTAAATATTTTTTCTTTTGGTCATCTGTACCATACGACTTTAAAAATTCAGCAAAGATATATATCGAAGAAGAGAACGGTGTGGGCGCAAGAGCTCTGCCGAGCTCTTCAGCAATTACACATAATTCCAACATACCTAGACCAAGACCTCCATATTCTTCTGGTATTGCAGTTCCAGTCCAGCCTAATTCAGAAATTTGGGACCATAAGTCAGCATTATAGTTCTGTTGATGATCTTCCAGAATGTTTCTTACAGACTTACGGTCACATTTATCCTGTAAAAATTTTCTTGCTTGATCGCGCAAAAGCTTTTGATCATCTGAAAAGTCAAAATTCATGGTAATTATTCTTTTGGTGTATTTTCTTCTTCAATATCAGATGTAACTTCACTCAACTCTTCGACATCCATAGCTTCATTTTCATTTGTATCTTTTGGCTGATCGCTAGCAGTAAAACTTCCATCTTCAGGAGATTTATTTTCTTCAATTAAATCAGTCGCAGGTTGATCGGTTGTTTCCTCATGAGCTGTTTCAATACTCTCTATAATTGGAGCTTCAACTTCTGACGCATCTAATACATCCTGAGTCTCATTAAGGTCTGAAGTTTCATCTATATCTGTTGAACTTGTAGGTGAAATTTCCGCATCAGTTACTGTATCTTCAATTGGTTTAGCTCGCGTTTCAACTCTAGGGGATCTAGCGGTAAATTTACGTGTTGCAGACTTTTCAATTTCAGATTTTGACAATCCGCCCTGATACATCTGCCTGAACGTATCATTGTCCACTTCCTCTAATTCCTCTTCTTCTTCATAATCTGGAATTTGTCTCAACTTAGAAACGATACTTTCTTTTAATTCTTTAGGTGTAATTTTAGATTCACCGATTTCCCTAAGGGCTATTACAGGCTTTTTGTCATTTTCAGGATCAACTGCAGGAGTAGCTCCTCTACCCAATTGAACTGCCCTTTCTTTTGCAAGAATAACCAAATCATACTGGTTATTTATAAGTTTTATACAATCCTCAACGGTGATGCGTGCCATATAATTATTTGAAATTGAAGTTGCTTTTTATTGTAATATATAAATAAATCAAGCTTTATATGATTAAAAAAAACTCACATGTAGATAGTCCTTGCGTCAAAATATGTAAGTATAATGAGGCTTTTATGGATGGCAAAGTCTGTATTGGGTGCTTTAGGGAGCAGTTTGAAATCACTTATTGGCTAAGAATGTCTGTTGAAGAAAAAGCCTTAGTACTAAAAGATGCTAACGAAAGACGAGAGGAATTTAAAAAATTTGATGCTTGATATTAGTTGGACTTGTAAAGCAACATGGAAGACTTCAAGCTACAATACTTTGTGGTGTCTTATTGGATGCAGTATTGGAGACTTTGGTACAATTTTTTACTTTCAAATGATAAATCATTCTTTTTCAATTTATCTAGTGATGCTAATTGCCATATTCAACGGACTAGTAACAAGTATTTTGTTAGAGACTTTTATTTTGATGAAAAGTGTTCCTTTTTCTGAAGCTTTAAATATCGCTTTCAAAATGAGCTTTATTAGTATGATAGCAATGGAGATTTCGATGAATTTAACAGATCTTATTTTTGCAGGAGGTGTATTAACTATTACTATTATTCCTTTCATGCTCTTAGCAGGGTTTGTCACCCCGCTTCCCTATAATTACTATAGGCTTAAAAAATATAATGAGTCATGTCACTGAGTAAATGTTAGAAAAAGAATTTGAAGTAGAGTCTGAAAAGATAGTTACGTATAGGAATGAAAATCCTGGTGCAGATAAATTTTACTTTTCTCATGCAAATGGATTTAGTGGTAAAGTCTACAATAAACTTTTATCAAATATTTGTGATAGTTACGAAGTGATAACTTATGATATGAGAGGTCATGGAAATACCACTCTAAAAGCTGATCCAAGCAAATTAAAATCTTGGTACACTTTTAAAAACGACCTCATTGAACTTATCAAAATGGAAAATAAACCTGTTGTGCTTTCAGGTCATTCAATGGGTGGAACCGCAAGTTTGCTTGTGGCTTTGTCTAATCCTGATCTTGTTAGCAAGTTAATACTTATTGATCCAGTAATGTTGCCTTTGAGATACATTTTAACATATAAGTTTTTACAATTTACTGGCCTCTCTCATTTAGTAAATCCACTAGCAAAAAATGCGTCTATTAGAAGAAATGGATGGTCAAGTAAAGATGATGCTTTTCAATATTTCTCAAAAAAAAAATTATTTAAACACATTGATGAACAAATTATCAGAGATTACGTTGAATACTGTACCTATGCTGACCAAAACAAAGAGCTCAAACTTAAATGCGAACCAAGCTGGGAGTCAGCTTGCTTCAAGTTGACATCACATGAAGTTTGGTTTGATCTAAAAAGAATAAACATACCTTTAAAAATAATTCTTACTCCAAATAGTGTGGTCTGCAATAAGCTAAGTCAAAAGAGAATAAAGAAATTTAACCCTCAAACAGAAATATGCTTTATTGAAGATACAAGTCACATGCTTCCTTTAGAAAAAACCACTGAAGTATCAAGAGAAATCAATAATTTTCTGTAAATTAACTATATCTATTATCTGAATGCCAAATCAGTTAAAATGATACAATGGATAATTTTTTAGACTTAGTTTCATCAGTTTGGTCACAAGGAGTGTTTGGAATAGACTTCAATAATGTACTTATTGGTATTCTAATTCTTATACTTTTTGTCTTATTCAGATCTTTATTTTCAAAGATTGTTGTTGGTAGATTGAAAGCTATTGTAAAAAAATCTTCAACTCAAATTGATGATGAAGTTTTAGAGGCTTTTGATGGTCCGCTGAGATTTTTTCCAATAGTAATCGGGGTATACATCAGCACTCAATATTTAAATTTAAACAGTACACTTGAAATAATTGCCGCAAATCTAAATACATCACTCATAACAATTCAAATATTTTGGTTCCTTTATAAAGTAATTGATCCTTTTTCTTTTTTTATTCATAAATTTGGTGAACTGTTAACGTATGATTTAATTGATTGGGGTGTAAGGATACTTAAATTCTTTATCTTTATTATTGGAGGTGCGGCAGTACTTGAAATATGGGGTATTAAGGTTGGACCCATATTGGCTGGTCTTGGATTATTAAGCGTTGCTGTTGCTTTAGGTGCTCAAGATTTATTTAAAAACTTAATTTCAGGTATACTGATACTTCTTGAAAAAAGATTTCAAAACGGTGATTGGATAAAAGTTGAAAATATAGTTGAAGGCACTGTAGAAAAAATTGGATTTCGCTCAACGCTAGTAAGAAGATTTGATTCCTCGCCGGTAATGGTCCCAAACTTTAATTTTGCTGAAAATGCCGTAACAAACTTTAGTAATATGAAAAGTCGCCGAATTTATTGGACCATTGGTTTAGAATATCGAACAACACATGATCAGTTAAGAAAAATAAGAGACGAGATTGAAAAATATTTAACGGATAATGGAAATTTTGTTAAATCTACGGAACAACCATTGTTTGTTAGAATAGAAAAATTCTCTGACAGCTCTATTGATTTGTTGGTTTATTGTTTTGCTACCACTACAAATTGGGGAGAATGGTTAGAGATAAAAGAAAACTTAGCTTTCGAGATAAAAGGTATTGTTGAGAAGAATGATGCTGGCTTTGCTTTCCCATCTCAATCTATATATATAGAAAAAGGATCAACCTAAAAAGACTCCTTTTGAAAAAGCTCTTTTTGGTTAAGGACATCTTGTGCATAGTAGTTTTTAATCATTCGCATTGAATTAGACTCTTTGTTTTTTATAATGTCTTTCAGAAAATCTAAATGGACTGCTTCACTATCACCATATAAATTTAATTTTCCACGTCTGTTTAAGCCCTCTGAGGAAATTTTTACTATTTGTTCTGCTAAATCCCATCCTTCTATATTATTAATAGTCGAGTTGAGACCATTCTTTAAAACGTCTGCTCTAAAATTCATTAAATCAGTGTAATCGAGCTGACTTGTGATGCTCAAAGCCTCCTCAAGAGCAGTCTCATCATAAAGTATACCTGTCCAAAAAGCAGGCAACGCGCATAATGTATTGTACCCACCTGCGTCAGCTCCTCTCATTTCAATAAATGTTTTTAATCTTACTTCAGTGAATATGGTAGAAATATGATCAGCCCAATCTTTAATTGTAATTTGATCTTTGGAAAATTCGTTATGCTTACCCTCAATTAAGTCTGCGAATGAATAATCTGTGCATCTTATATAATTACCATCTCTTATAAGGGCATAAACAGGAATATCTAAAGCAAAATCTACATACTTTTCAAAACTCATGTTTGGCTCAGTAAGAAATTTAGGTATGCCCGTCCGATCCGCATCTGTTCTTGTCCAAACGTGTCCCCTATAACTTTCAAATCCAGATGGTTGATTATTTTTAAATGGTGAGTTAGCAAATAAGCCTGTCACTAATGGTTGAAGTACAGATGAAACATTGATTTTTTTTCCCATATCTTCTTCTGAAGTAAAATCAAAATTAGCTTGCACTGTTGCAGATTGATACATCATCTCTAAACCCAATCCACCGAGCGACCTCATATAGGGAGTCATAATCTCTGCATATCTTTTTTTGGGAACCATTGGTATTTCTTCAAGAGTACCTATGGGTAAGAAGCCAATTCCTAAAAATCCAATATTATATTTTTTTTCTAATTTTTTAGTTAAATCCAGATGACTGTTGATTTCACTACATGTTTCATGAACTGATTTAAGTGGAGCGCCGGACAACTCAAATTGACCTCCAGGTTCAAGAGTTATACTTGCATTATTCTTTGTGAGAGCAATTGTATTGTTACCTTCTTTAACTTCTTTCCAGCCTTCTTTCACAAAATCTTGAAAGACAGCTTGTATACTCACATCGCCATCATAGGGGATCAAAGATAAATCATTTTGCTTAAAAATAAATTTCTCATGCTCAGTACCTATCCTGAGAGTATTATCTTTCTTTATTCCTTCACTGAAGTAATTTATTAAATCTTGTTTATTAATCATTATATATGCTGTTCATAACTAGCGAGGTAGCAACAACCCCAGCTGTTTCAGATTTAAGAATATTACTACCTAGGGTTACTGGTACAGAATTCCTTATACTCCCTAAATCTGTCATTTCGTTTGGAGAAAAATCACCTTCTGGACCGATTACAATTCCTATACTTTCATTAAGTGATAAATTTATTTTATCAATTGCGCTAGTATTTTTTTCAAGTGAGCAGAAAATAAGTTTATCATAATTCATTGTTTTAATCATTACGCTAAAAGAGATTAAATTATTTAATGAAGGCAAATTTACTCTACTAGACTGCTCGCATGCCTCAATAGAGATTAGTCTTAATCTCTCAAGATTAATTTTTTTATTATTTGTTCTCTCCATTAATACTGGCTGGAAAGAAGTTATTCCAATCTCTGTGCATTTTTGCACCATAAACTCCATAGGAGATCTCTTTATAGGTGAGAAAAATAGAGTTATATTGTGTCTATCGATCTCATTTTCTTTACATTCCTTTAATTTCAGCTTACATATTTTTTTTGAATTGCTCACAACTTCAGCTATACATTCAAATTTGTCATTAAAAAGTGAAATATGGTCTCCAATTTTACACCTAATAACATTGTTTACATAATGAGATTTATCATCTTCTAAAGAAACAGTCTCTCCTGACTTTAAGGCTGAAGTTATAAAAATTCTATTTTTTATCTTAGTCATTTATATATATTAAATTCATAATATTAGTTTTGAGGAAATACAAGTTGCAGAAGTATATTCATTTATTAAGACTCCATCAGCCCAATGGATTTATATTACTAATGTTACCATGTTTTTGGGGAATATTTGCAGCTTTTAGCTCGTTTAAAGATATACATAACAATCTTCTCACCATTATCTTATTCGCCATTGGCTCGGTCGTGATGAGATCTGCAGGTTGTGTAATAAATGATATATTTGATAAAGATCTTGATAAGCATGTGAGCAGAACATCAAAAAGACCTTTGGCAAGTGGAGCCATCAGCACAATTGAAGCAATTACAATATTTTGTCTTTTGTGTCTAGTCGGACTTGCAATATTGCTTTCATTAAACAAGACGGCAATTATGATTGGATTTATTTCATTTTTTCTTTTTATATTATACCCTCTTATGAAAAGGATTACATATTGGCCACAGCTATTTCTTGGTCTAACTTTTAATATTGGTGTTATTATTGGATATGTATCCATTAATGGGAATATTTCTTTATCTATCTTCTTCTTGTATCTTGCAGGAATTTTTTGGACTTTAGGTTACGATACAATATATGCCCATCAGGACCGGGAGGATGACTTAAGAATTGGAATAAAATCAACAGCTATTTTTTTTGGAGATAATTCAAAATTATGGATTTCTTCTTTTTATTTGTTAATGATTATCTGCCTATTAATCTTTGGCCAATTATCTGATTTTAAATATTTATATTATACTTCTCTTCTTCTCGTAGGATTTCATTTGTTATTTCAATTATTCAAACTAGATATTTATAATAGTGAAGTGTGTCTAGAAATTTTCAAAAGTAATCGGTATACTGGCGCATTAATTATGTTCTCTTTACTACTAACACTGATTTGATATATGAATTTTGAAATTACAGCTCAAAAAATTATTGAAAAGACTCTCAAAAGTGGAGCTACTGGGTGCGATGTTGTGCTTGCAAAGGCAAGTGGGAAATCAATCAGCTGCAGAAAACAGAATATAGAAGATCTTGAAGAGTCAAATGATAGCACTATTGGAATAAGAGCGCTGGTTGATCAGAAGCAAGCTTTTGTTTCTTCATCTGAAGTAGATGATGATAATATAGAAACACTTGTAAACAAGTGTATATCTATGGCAAAATTAGCACCCGTTGACGATACGGCTGTCTTGGGCGATAGTTCATTATTCGAAAGCGAAATAGGTAATTTAGAATTACATCAAAGTGAAGAGACTAACACTGAAGTTCTAATAGACTCTGTTAAGGAGTGTGAAGAAGCAGCTCTTTCAGTGCCTGGGATAAGTAATTCAGAAGGCGCTGAAGCATCTTATTCACAGGGCGAATTCTACTTAGCAACTAGTAATGGATTCCAGGGAGGATACAAATCATCAACAAATTCTATATCTTGTTCTGTTCTGGCTGGTAAAGGACAAAGTATGGAAAGGGATTACGATTACTCTGTGTCTAGACATTTTTCAGATTTGTGCTCAGCAAAAGAAATTGGAACATCAGCAGCAAACAAAACATTAAAACGATTAAATCCAAAAAAAATAAAATCAACAAAACTTCCAGTAGTATTTGATAAAAGAATTAGTAATGGTTTAATTGGATATCTTGCTGGAGCAATATCGGGTCCATCTATTGCAAGAGGAACAAGTTTTCTAAAGGATAGTTTAGGAAAACAAATATTCAAAAAAGACGTAACTATAATCGATGATCCTAGAATTTTAAAAGGATTGGGCTCTAAACCATTTGATGGAGAAGGAATTCAAGTTAGTAAAAAAGAAATTGTATCCAATGGAAAACTCAATACCTGGATTTTAAATACCTCAACTGCAAAAAAACTTAACTTTAAAACAACTGGAAACGCATCACGATCTGTTGGAGCACCTCCAGGAGTATCAACATCAAATTTTTTTATGACCAATGGAATAGTGTCTTATGATGATATGATCAAATCTATTAAATATGGTTTTTATGCGACTGAACTAATTGGTATGGGTGTTAACTTGGTTACAGGTGATTATAGTATGGGTGCTAGTGGTATGTTGATTGAAAATGGCGAGATAACTCATGCTGTCAGTGAAGTAACTATAGCTTCAAATCTCACAGAAATGTTTTTAAATTTATCCGCAGCTAACGATCTTGAGTTCAAGTACAGAACCAATGCTCCAACAGTTCTAATTGAGAATATGACACTAGCAGGAAAATAAGCTTTTTAGCCATAAACTAATATTTAGATTTAAATTTTCTGTAATAGTATTATGAATACCTTCTCATGACTGGATCGCAGATATTAGCAAGGTTGTTTAGAGATAGTATAAGGCCTTACGCGGCAAGATTAGCAAGCTCATTATTCTTTATGATAATAATAGCCCTTTCAACGGGTGCGACTGCTTGGTTGCTTGACCCTGCAATTGACAAAATTTTTCTTGATAAAGATGAATCAATGTTGTTGTTGATACCAATTGCAATAATTCTAACATTGCTAATTAAAAGTGTTGCAACTTACATCCAGATTGTTCTTTTAAATGGTGTAGCACAAAATATTATCGCAGATACTCAAATCAAATTATTTAAAAAAATTATCAATGCTGACTTATCTTGGCTTCATAAAATACATTCAGCAAAAATAATTTCTAATTTTCTCTATGATGTTACTCTACTACAAGACTCTGTAAGCAGTAGTTTAGCAAATGGAGTTAAAGATCTACTAACGCTCATTTGTCTTTTGGGTGTTATGTATTATCAAGACTGGCAGTTAGCAACAATATCAATAATAGCTTTTCCCTTAGTTGGATTATTGACCAAACGTCTGGGAAAAAGAGTTAAGAAAGCATCAACGGAAACGCAAGAGGAAACAGGAGTACTAGCGTCAATACTGTCTGAAAATTTAGATGGAACAAGAATTGTTAAAGCTTACCAACAAGAAGAGCAAGAGATTGAGAAGTTAAGCAACTCAGTTTGGAGAAGAGTTAAAAAAATCCTTAAAGGGGCAAATGCGCGCGGAGCGGCATCACCATTTGCAGAGTTTCTTGCCGGATTTGGTATTGCAGGAACATTATACTATGCAGGTTTGAGGGGCCTTCAAGGAGAACTGCCTCTAAACGAATTTGTATCATTTCTTGGAGCAATGATGTTGGCATTTCAACCACTCAGAAGACTCGCATCAATAAATACAACTCTTCAAGAAGGTTTCGCGGCGGCAATAAGAGTATTTGGTCTATTAGACCAAAAAAGCCTAATTAACGAAAAAAAAGATGCAAGAGATCTATCACTAAGTAAATCTAATATTGATTTGCAAGAGGTTACTCTCTCTTATGAGGGCCAGACCAATTCAGCACTAAAGGAGGTTAGTCTTAATATTCCTCACGGAAAAACTACTGCTTTGGTAGGACCAAGCGGATCAGGCAAATCGTCAATCTTAAATCTTATACCAAGATTCTATGATCCCGACTCAGGTAAACTAAAAATTGATGGACAAAATATAAAAGATCTTACAATTTGCTCAGTTAGGTCAGTGATTGCTTTAGTTAGCCAAGAACCAATTCTATTTGATATGTCTATAAAAGAAAATATTCTTTACAGCCGACCCAACTCTACTGATGAAGAAATAATCAGTGCTGCAAAATCTGCTGCTGCGGACTCATTTATTTCTGAACTGCCAAATGGATATGATACGATAATTGGAGAGAAAGGATATAGTCTTTCAGGTGGGCAAAAACAAAGAATCTCAATTGCAAGAGCTTTTTTAAAAAATGCACCAATACTATTATTGGATGAAGCAACCTCAAGTTTAGATACCGAATCGGAAAGCCTTGTTCAGGAAGCGATCAAAAAACTGATGAAAGATAGAACAACTTTGGTAATAGCTCATAGGCTAAGTACCATAATAAATGCAGATCAAATTATAGTCCTGGATGATGGAAAAATTGTTGAAAGTGGCAATCATGAAGAGTTGCTATTAAAGAATGGCATTTATAAGAAATTATACGAACGCGAATTTTAATTTAATGATAAAGTATCTTGCAAGTAAAGTAATTGCACAAAATATAATATCGTACTTAGGATCTCTATATATTTTATTTGTACACAAGTCCTCAAAAATAAAATTTAAAGATCGAAAAAATATTAACGAGCTGTTTAAAAAAGATGAGTCTTTTATTTATTCTTTTTGGCACGACCAGCTTTTAATGTGTCCCCTTACGTGGCAAAATAAAAAACCTATAAGAGTTCTTATATCTAAGCATCGTGACGGAGATATAATATCTAAAGTCATTTCGCATTTAGGATTTAGCGCGATCCGAGGATCAACTCACAAATCCAACAAAACCAAAAATAAGGGTGGGCTTTTATCAGCCAGAAAAATGATAAAATCGCTTCAAGAAAATATCTGTATTGGCATTTCCCCAGATGGGCCTAAAGGGCCAAGACATATAGCAAGTGACGGTATAATTAGTATTGCAAAGCTGAGCAATTCAGTGATTGTTCCTGTCGGCATTGGATTTAAAAATAAATGGAAATTAAATACGTGGGATCAGTTCATTATTCCAAAGCCGTTTAATGAAATAACTGTAATTTGGGGCAAACCAATTAAAGTAGCTAAAAAAAATATAAAGGTTAAGCGAGCAAAAGAAACGCTTGAGAATCTAATGAATGATCTCACAAAAAGAGCTAATAAAGGATATAATTAAAAAAAGTGATATTATTTCTTTACCGTATATTTTCAAATTTAGCTCTCATCTTTATTCCTTTGGTTATCTTTATACGAAAAAGAAAAGGTAAAGAGTTGCAAGAAAGGACTGAAGAAAGGTATGGGAAAAATACATATAAGCGGAATAAAGGTAAACTGATCTGGATTCATGCTGCCAGCATTGGTGAATGTCAATCAATACTGCCAATAGTAGATAAATTGAAAGAAGATCAATCTATTGATCAAATATTAATAACATCTGGAACTGTAACATCGGCACAAGTAATAAATAAAAGAATTAAAGGTAAAGTTGTACATCAATTCATTCCTTTCGATGTACCAGTATTTATAAATAGATTTCTAAATTATTGGAGGCCATCTCTTGCGGTTTTTGTAGAGTCTGAAATCTGGCCTAACTTTATTTATAACTTAGATAACAAAAATATTCCTCAAATTATAATTAACGGAAGAATGACAATTAAAAGTTTTAAAAGGTGGTCTTTGTTTAATGCATCGTCTAACGATTTGTTTTCTAAATTTAGTTCCTGCAGTACTCAAAATCCAGACAGTACTTTGTTTTATGAAAAACTTGGAATTAAAAACACTAATTATACTGGCAATTTAAAGTTTGCCCTAACTCCTGATCCTACTGATATTAAAAAATATGACGAGCTCAAAGCTTTGACCGGCGGTAGAAAAATATTTCTTGCAGCCAGTACACACCCTGGAGAAGAAGAAATTATTAGTAGAGTGACCCTAAAATTAAAAAAAACTTGTAAAGATCTTTTGACAATTGTTGTTCCTAGACATCCAAAAAGAAATAACATCATCAATAAGAATATTATTAAAAACACTGCAATTAGATCAATGGGAAATAAAATTAAAAGAAATACCCATATTTATTTAGCGGATACAATTGGTGAATTAAATTTATTTTATAAGTTAGCTGATATAATTTTTATTGGTGGCAGTTTAGTGATGCATGGGGGGCAAAATCCAATTGAAGCAGCGTACCATGGAAAGAAAGTATATCATGGCGAATACGTTGAAAATTTTTCTGATGTATATATGACTTTAGATCAAATGAAATTATCACAAATTGTGAAAAATGAAAGACAGCTAGAATATTTTATTCATGAAGAGTATAAAACTTTAGACAATGAGGTTAGAAAAGTTGGTATCGGCAGGTTAAAAAAAGAAGGTAAAGAAACAGTAAAAAAAGTATTGAAAGAAATATATCAATACCTCTGATTCATTATGGAAAAATTTTTTCTGAAAATATGGTATAAAGAAGTATATTATGCAAATTTTGCATCATTGTTTTTAATTCCATTGTCATGGATATACATAAGCCTTTTTTACTTGAGAGCGTCATTTTATAAAAATAAAAAGTTCAATATCCCTATCATATGTATTGGCAATATAAATATTGGAGGTACGGGAAAAACTTCAACATTACTGACATTAATTGAGGAAATAAAAAAGAAAGAGAAGAGAGTATCAGTATTGTTGAGAGGTTATGGCTCTAAAAATAAAACTATTTTTTATAAGGTTTCAAAATCAGATACGTTTGACAAGGTTGGAGATGAAGCTCTACTCTATGCAAATTGTGTCCCGACTTACATCACCACAAATAGAACTTTAGCAATTGAGAAAATAATAAATGAAAAGCAAACAGACATCATATTGTTAGATGATGGATTTCAGGATCGGTCATTCTATAAAGATAAAACTTTACTAACTGTTAATGGCAAGAGAGGTTTTGGAAATAAAATGTGCTTACCTGCTGGACCACTGCGGGAGCTTATAAGGCCTGCTCTTAAATCAGCACAATTTGTAGTCATGGTTGGAGATGACCTACATAATATTACAAAAAAATATGATTTTGATAACTTAGAATTCTACAAGGCAAACATTAAAGCTGTAGATGTTTTTGATAAGAAAAGTTATTTAGCATTTAGCGGTATTGGAAATAATGATGGATTTTTTGATACTCTAAAGAACAAAGGATACAACGTTATAAAAAAGAAAAGTTTTCCCGACCATCATAAGTTCACAAGAAAAGATTTAGAAAGGTTATTAGATAATGCAAAGAAAGAAAATTTATCACTTATTACGACAGAAAAAGACTATGTTCGCATTCCTAAAGATTATAGGAAGAACATTCATTGTTTCAAGATTAAGCTTGAAATGCCAAATGTTGAAAAATTAATAGGAAAATTAATTAATTAAGATAATGAAATCATTATTCAAGATCCTGGTAAGGTACCCACTGGAGTTTTTAATTTTTATTATCTTCTTTACAGTTTTTAAAATTCTACCTCTAAGAATCTCGCGTACTCTTGGAATGTTGATTACTACTTCTGTTGGACCATTTCTTCCAATACATAGTCTTTTAATAAAAAACTTATCTATTGCATTTGATGACAAAGATAAGAAGTGGATTAATGATACAGCTAATAGGGTTTGGACGAACCTTGGCTATACGATCTCAGAGTATGGCCATATGAATAGCCTACTCGAGAGTAAGATTGAAGTTATCAATAATGAATTTTCAGATGATGTATTTGATGAAGATGAACATAGTGTAATTGTATCAGGTCATAGTTCAAATTGGGAAATACCTGGAATGGCTCTTCGAAGAAAGATGAATAGGGTCTCAGCGATAGTAAGAGAACCTAATAATCCTCTAATAAATTTTGTCGTAAAACAACTAAGACGCAAATATAGCGTTCAATGTTATAGTAAAAACAGATCAGGAACGAGACAGCTATTAAATCAATTCAATAAAGGAAGCTCTATTGCCCTCTTGGCAGATCAACAACTGTCCTCGGGAATAAAGGTAAAATTTTTTAATAAGGAAATGAATATCTCAACACTTCCTGCTCAAATTGCCTTAAAAGCAAAATGTAAAATATTTTTGGCCTGGCCAATACGAACAAATGATAATAATTTTAAGTTCGAGGTAATTGAGTGTATTGATACGAAAGATAAAGAAAGTAGTGATGAAAATATTTATAAAATTTCAGCTCAAATATCTTCATTCTATCAAAAAATGATCACTAAGTATCCTGAACAATATTTTTGGTTGCACAATAGATGGAAAATATAAGTTTATTTTTTATAAAAATTTAATCTAAAAGCAATTGTGGGTCTACATAGGTATTAAACAACATTACTCCCCAGTGAAGGTGGGGGCCAGTTGATCGTCCTGTAGAACCTACTTCACCAATAACATCATCCTTTGATACGGTTTGATTTACGGTAACTTTCACATCTGATAAATGGGCATAAATTGATTTTACCCCATGCCCATGATCAAGAATTATAGTTCCACCTGTGTAATAAAGATCATCCTCGGCATGTATGACAAGTCCTTCGTTACATGCATAGATTGGGGTTCCAGTTTCAGCTGCAATATCTAAACCTCGATGGGGACTTTTAGCTTTTCCATTTAATATTCTTTGACTACCGAAAACGCCGCTGATAATACCTTCTGTTGGTTGAATAAAACCGTCTTTAAAATAAGTTAGATCTAAATTTATTTTTTTCTTCTCTTTTATCAAATTGTTTTCATAGATTATTCTCTCGATTATTTCATCGTCAAGAGGCGTAACCATTTGTTCTGGTAAGCCATCAATCCTTTGTATGTCGTAGTCTTGTTTGATTATATTTATTTGATGAATTTTTATTAATGATCCATTTTTTAAATATGTCACACTTATTGGCTCCACATGGTCTCTTCCGACTGCAAATACAAAGTGACCTTTTTTGCTAACTTTTATAGAATTATTATCTACTATAATTTCATCTGCATCGAATGACTGGCTAACAATCAGGCTTCCTTGAGGTATTTCTTTTGGTAAATCAGCTGCTATGGCTGGTTGAAAAATAAAAAAAAAGATTGCTATTAATTTAATCTTTATTTTCATTTATTTCTTTATATCTCCTCAGTGCAACTTCTGGATTAGCATATATTTCCTGCAAATCAACATTCCAATACTTCAAATTATCTAGTGAGATCTTTTCTTTTGTGATTGAGCATTCTACATAATCACCAGACTTTATTATTTGAAACTGGCCATGATGCAATCTTATTTCTGCCATCGTTGTAAAACTATTTGTCATTAATTTCTCTAAGTTTGGCTTTTAAAGTAGCAAAATTAGTTTCTATGATCAACTCACTTTCATCTTTTAAATCTTTTTTTGATTTGATTATTTTGTTTGAACTTCTTGTAACCGAGTATCCTCTTTTTAAAACGGATTTATAACTGAGGCTTTCAAGAAGCATACTTTTATTGTCTAATTCTTTTTTAAGTCTTTCTACCAAAATATTTTTAGCCTTTAATAAAGACTCCTCTAAAGAAATAAGTTCTACTTTACTACTCTTTAATTGCTCGCCGATAACGCGAAAATTAAGTGATTGAGAAATATTTTGAAAATATGAAATAAGATTATTTAAAAAAAGCTTCAGTGAAATAGGTAATTTATCTTTTATGGTAATGAAATTATCTTTAAGATTATTAAGGTATAAATTTACTGCATAATTTAAACGATTCTTTTTTTCATTAATGTCCCTTAAAAGTTCTACTTTATCTGGAGAAGATATTTCTGCTGCAGCTGTCGGCGTTGGTGCTCTTAAGTCTGAAACAAAATCAATCAGTGTAGTATCTGTCTCATGACCAATAGCAGATACAATTGGAATGTTACTTTTAAAAACAGCCCGGATTACAATTTCTTCATTGAAAGGCCAAAGGTCTTCAATGCTACCTCCGCCACGTGCTATGATAATAAGATCAGGTATATTTACTTCGTCTTTACTCGATAAGCTATTAAATCCATCTACTGCTTCAGAGATTAACTGAGCGGCATCTTGACCCTGAACCGGAACGGGCCATAGAATAACATTGCAAGGAAACCTCTCTTTTAATCTATGAAGCATATCTTTAATAACTGCGCCAGTTGGAGATGTGACTATTCCAATTGTTTCAGGATACTTTGGAAGACTTTTCTTATTGTGCTCCTCAAATAAACCCTCTGCCGCAAGCTTCTTCCTACGTTGCTCTAAAAGAGCCATTAAAGCTCCCTCTCCTGCAGGAGTTAGTATATCAACTATAATTGAATAATCTGATCTTCCCGGGTATCGATCAGAATATCCTGTTGTGAGCTTACCTGAACATATGACTTCTAATCCATCTTCGGGTACGAAACTAATTCTTGCAGCTGCACTTCGCCAGATTATTGCTTTTATAACGGCTTTATCATCTTTAAGATTTAAATATATGTGGCCTGATGCTGGCTTACTTAAACCTGAGACTTCCCCTCTAACTTTTACGTAGCCAAAACTGTTTTCAAGTGTTCCCTTGATTGAGTCTGAAATTTCCGAAACTGAATACTCTTGGATATTTTCTCTAACCATTTAATTTAATTCCTTTTATGCTAATATATCAATTAATTTAAATTTTACTTTATGAAAATTCTTGTACTTGGAAATGGAGCTAGGGAGCATTCTCTATGCTATGCAATATCAAGAAGTCCCTTAACTACATCACTATTTTGTATTCCTGGGAATTATGGAATAAGTCTACTGGCTGAATGTAGACTTTTAGACCTTGATGATTTTGACTCAATTCATTCATTTTGTGTCGAAAAATTTATTGACTTAATTGTAGTTGGACCTGAGGTTCCATTAGTCTCAGGAATAGTAGATTATTTTCTATCAAAAAATATTAAAATATTTGGTCCAAATAAATATGCATCCCAACTTGAAGGATCAAAGAGCTTTATGAAAGATCTTTGCAAAAATTATTCTATCCCAACAGCTGCCTATTCTACTTTTGATAACTTCGAAGACGCAGTGAAATATTTAAAAAAACAAAGTTTGCCAATTGTAGTAAAAGCAAATGGATTGGCTGCTGGAAAAGGAGTGACTGTCGCAGATAATTTTGAAATGGCTGAAAAAGCTCTGAAGGAAATATTTGAAAATAAATTTGGAATAAATATGACTGCAGTCATTGAAGAATTTATGGAAGGTGAAGAAGCGAGTTATTTTGTATGTACTGATGGTACTGAATTTATTTCTCTTGAAAGTGCTCAGGACCATAAACGCATAGGAGAAAATGATACTGGACCTAACACAGGTGGGATGGGAGCCTACTCACCTGCTCCTATCTTTACAGACGAAATTAAAAAACAAGTTGATGATGAGATTATATATCCCACACTAAATGCCATGAGAGAGTTAGGTCACCCATATCAAGGTATTCTGTATGCAGGACTGATGATTAAAGATGGGAAGGCAAAACTTGTTGAATATAATATTAGATTTGGAGATCCTGAATGCCAAGTTTTAATGTTAAGAATGAAAAGTGATATAGTTCAACTTATGCTGAGCTGTATTGATAAGGATTTACAAAACTATGAATTAAAGTGGGAAGATGATCATTGTGCAACAGTTGTAATGGCATCGAATGGATACCCAGGATTATTTGAGAAAGAAACAGTAATTAATGGAATAGATAATTTAGAAAATACTGACACTTTTCAAATATTTCACGCAGCAACAGCTATTAAAGATAAAAAAATTATTGCTACTGGTGGAAGAGTCCTCTCTGTAACGGCAAAAAATGCATCGCTTGGTAAAGCTTTAAGTAAAATTTACGATTCAATTCACTTGATAGACTGGCCCGAGGGGTACTATAGAAAAGATATTGGGAAGAAAGCTTTAACATGACTGATAGAAATGAAATTTTTTCAGGCACAAAACAAGTTGATGATAAACTCAAAATTAATAAAGAATCTTTGAATGATTATCTAAAAAAGCTTATTGGTAATAATTTACAGATAAGTCAGATAACTCAATTTAAGGGCGGACAGTCAAATCCAACTTATCTAGTTGAAACAAATATTAATAATTTTGTACTTAGAAGAAAGCCACCAGGTAAACTTCTTAAATCAGCTCATGCGGTGGATAGAGAATGTAGGGTAATGACAGCTCTTCAAGATACCGATGTTCCTGTTCCTAAGACATTTGGTTATTGTGATGATGAAACAGTAATTGGTACACCTTTTTTTGTTATGGACTATGTCGTTGGTAACATTTATTGGGAACTTCTTTTACCAGGATGTGATCCAAATCAAAGAAGGGAAATTTACTTATCTATGAATGATACTATTGCAAGGTTACATAACGTTAATTTTAATAAAGTTAATTTAGCTGATTATGGTAAACACGAAAACTACATGGGTAGACAAATTCATAGATGGACAAAACAGTACAAAGATTCAGAAACACAAAGGATACCCGAGATAAATGAATTGATAGAATGGTTACCTAAAAATATACCGTCTGATCAAGAGACCTCGATAGTTCATGGGGATTTCAGATTGGACAATATGATATTCGACCCTACAACTCATGAAGTGAAGGCAATATTAGACTGGGAATTGTCTACTTTAGGAAACCCAATAGCTGATTTTACATATCATATGATGTCATGGAGATTGCCAGCGGGCGCTAAGGGATTGGGGATGATGGGATCGGATCTTAAGTCACTCAATATTCCATCAGAGAGTGAGTATGCTGAACTTTATTATAAAAAAACAGGAAGAGAAAAAATTGATAATTGGGATTTTTATATGGCATATAATATATTTAGACTTGCAGGTATAGCTCAAGGCATTGTAGGTCGGGTAAGAGATGGAACTGCTTCAAGTTCTGAAGCGAAAAATTATGAGGCTTTTGTCCCAATATTAGGTAAGCTTGGTTGGAGTATTGTAGAAGGAATTAAATAATTTGAGTAGAAATATATTAGATATAGACTTCGTGAGAAAACAATTTCCTGTTTTTCAAAATCCAAAAACTGCTGATTTTGCATTTTTTGAAAATGCAGGGGGTACATATGTTCCAAAGCATGTGATTGAAAAGCTTAATGATTTTATGATTACAAAGAAAGTTCAACCTTATGGTGACTTTGGTCCATCAATTGAAGCAGGAAACGAAATGGATAACAGTTTAGAGAAAATTGCAGAACTGTTAAATATTTCAAAAAATGAATTTATTATAGGTCCATCAACGACCATGAATATGTTTTTGCTGTCTAATGCGATAAAAGATTGGCTTAAAACTGACGATGAAATAATTGTAACCAATCAAGACCATGAGGCAAATATTGGGTCGTGGAGGAAACTTGCAGAAAAAGGAATTAATATTAAGGAATGGAAGTTTAATCCAAAAAGTGCTGAACTTGAAGTTGAAGATTTAAAAAATTTAATAACAAAAAGAACCAAATTTATTTGTGTCTGCCATACATCAAATGTTGTGGCTTCAATAAATAATTTAAAAGAAATAATTTCAATAGCTCATAATCACAACATAAAAGTAGTCGGTGATGGAGTGGCTTACATGGCACATGATATTATTGATCTAAAAGAATTAGACATCGATTTCTATGGATTCAGCCTCTACAAAACATATGGCCCGCATTTAGCCCTCTTATATGGGAAAAAAGAACTTCTTGATCAAACTAAAAACTTAAATCACGAATTTCTAGCATCGGAGATACCATACACAATGAACCCAGGAGGTCCAAACCACGAGGAATTGGCATGTTTGTCAGGAGTCACAGATTACTATGAAACACTTTTCAGTCATCATTTTACAGAACAAAAATTAAACCTTCATGAAAAAGGAAAAAAAGTTTTTGAGCTAATTTATAGCCACGAAGAAGCACTAATCAAAACACTTATTGAATTCTTAAAGCTCAAAAAAAATGTGAGATTAATTGGCAAAACTTCACACTCGAGAAGTGAACGAATGCCCACTGTCTCATTCACTGTGAAAGACAAAAGTTCACTTGAAATTGTAAAAGCTGCAGGTAAAAATCAAATTGGAATTCGCAATGGTGAGTTTTATGCATGGAGGTGTTTGAAGGGATTAGGAATTGAACCAAATGATGGTGTGGTTAGAGTTTCAATGGTTCATTATAATAATATTCAGGAAGTAAATCGACTAATAGATTTTTTAGATACTATTCTTTAGTTTCGATTTTTTTTGTTCTTTCAATCTTCTGTCTAACTGATTCTTTCATTGAGATGTCCTCAAGTTCATGGTATTCATCCCAGTATAGATCAAACTCTTTGGACTTTATGTAACGTCCATACTTGTCTTTTTGGAATATTTTCTTTTTTTTTATCAAAGTTAGAGATATTTTTTTAATTCATTTCTTGCAATTGAGAGTCTGTGAACTTCATCTGGCCCATCTGCTAAACGTAGCGTTCTCATGCCGGCATAAGCTTGAGCTAATCTTGGATCAGTAGTGACTCCTGCGCCTCCGAAGGCTTGAATCGCGTCATCTATTATTTTAAGTGCCATATTCGGTGCCGCAACCTTAATCATAGCTATCTCATTTTTAGCAACTTTATTGCCTACCTCATCCATCATTGATGCTGCTTTTAGGGTCAAAAGTCTTGTCATCTCTATATTAATTCGAGCATCAGCAATTCTCTCTTGCCACACAGAATGCCTAACTACCTCTTTTCCAAAAGCTTTACGGCTCATCAATCGTTTGCACATGGCCTCCAGCGCAACTTCCGCTAGTCCAATTGTTCTCATGCAATGATGAATTCGTCCCGGACCAAGTCTGCCTTGAGCAATTTCAAATCCTCTACCCTCTCCCAATAACATATTTTCAGGTGGTACCTTTACGTCCTTGAACTCTACCTCCGCATGCCCGTGTGGAGCATCATCAAATCCAAAAACTGGCAAATGTCTTTTTATTTTAATACCTGGCGTATCCTTATCCACTAAAATCATAGACTGTTGTTTATGAATATTTTCATTCTCAGGATCAGTTTTGCCCATAAAAATGTAAAACTGGCATCTTGGATCCATTGCTCCCGACGTCCACCATTTTGTCCCATTTAAGACATATTGATTACCCTCTTTTTTTATCTCACTTTCAATATTGGTTGCATCTGAAGATGCAACGGCTGGTTCTGTCATTGCAAATGCAGATCGAATTTCACCATTAAGAAGTGGTTTAAGATATTTATCTTTTTGTTCATCAGTTCCGTATCTGACTAGAACTTCCATATTACCTGTATCAGGTGCAGAGCAGTTAAATACTTCTGCAGACCACATAGCTCTTCCCATTATTTCGCACATGGGGGCATATTCAGCATTTGACAGTCCATGCCCTAAATCGCTGTCTGGTAAAAACAAATTCCAGAGATCCTCTTTTTTTGCTTCTTTTTTTAGATCTTCAACTATAGGGACAACCTGCCAACGATCCTTACCGAAGTCTTCAATTTGCTTATGGTACGTATCATTATTTGGATAAACATTTTTTTCCATAAATCTGTTTAGTCGATCTGTTGTTTGCTGTGCCTTAGCTGAAATTGTCATAGTCTTTTACCTTTAAAAAAATCGTTTATTAAATTCTCACATTGAATTTTTGAAATACTATCATAAATTTCTGGCACATGATTGCAATTTTTTGTTTGAAAAAAATTAAATCCACCGTTGATAGAACCAAAATTCATATCATCTGCTCCATAAAATAGTCTTTTTAACTTAGATTTCGATATTGCGGCGGCACACATTATACAAGGCTCTAAAGTAACATAAATACTGCAATCGATTAAACGCTCAGATTTTAAGGAAGTGCATGCTTGCCTTATGGCGTTAATCTCAGCATGAGCAGTGGGATCGTTATTCGCTATAACTTTATTATATGATTGGGAAATTATCTCATTATCTTGATTCACAATCACACAACCGACTGGTACCTCTCCCAAATCTAGTCCTTTGTAAGCATTTATTATTGCCTGTTCCATAAATGTATTTTGTGTCATAAATATTTAATTGTAACTTAAATATTGCTCAAAAAACTAAACAATAATAATGGAAAGAATAAATAAAGTTCTCGCAAGATCAACTGATTTTTCTCGAAGAGAGATTGATAAATTCATTATGGAAGGTCGTATTAAAGTAGATGGGAAATTACTGACTACACAAGGAATAAAAGTTTCTCTAAGTAATAAAATTAGCATTGATGAAACTATAATTAAAATTAAGAAAATTACTGAACTAAATTCACTTTATATTTTTCATAAGCCTAGGGGGTGCCTAGTTACTAAGTCTGATGATAAAAATAGAAAAACAGTTTATGATTTTTTAGGACCTAAACAAAAAAATTTATTATCAATTGGAAGATTAGATTATAACACTGAGGGATTATTGCTATTTACAGATAATGGAGAATTTAAAAGAAACATGGAATTACCCAAAAATAATTTTGAAAGAGTATACAAGGTAAGGGTACAGGGATTTATTGATAAAAATTTCATAGATAGATTATCAAAAGGACTTAAAATAAAGCATATAAAATACAAGCCTATAAAAGTAAGCCTCATTAGCAAGACTAAGACCTACTCTTGGATTAAAATGTCATTACTCGAGGGCAAGAACAGGGAAATAAGAAATATCTTCGAATCATTAAATATAACTGTTACTCGGCTCATCCGAATATCTTATGGGGCTTATAAATTAGGATCGTTAGAGAGAAGTAAATTAAAAAAAGTCAAAATATATGAGAATTATTAGCGGGTCAAAAAAAGGACATTCTATTTTTAGTCATAAAGATAAAGATGTTCGACCATTATCTGATAAAAATAGAGAAACGATATTTAATATTCTTACGCATGGTAAAGAAATAATTAATACTGGATTTCAAATTGAAAAATCAAATGTTCTAGATTTATTTGCAGGAACAGGTTCATTTAGTTTTGAAGCTTTATCAAGAGGCGCCAACAGTGCCACAATGGTTGAAAACAATGATCAAATAATTAATCTAATTTATAAGAGTGCAAATAAATTAGGCTTGACTGATCAAATATCTGTTCTAAACGAAAATGCATGCTCATTTGAATCTATTTCTGACAAGCCAAAATTTAACTTGGTGTATATAGATCCCCCCTATAATAAAAACTTAGTTGCCAGATCTATAAAAAATATCCTAAAGAAAAAACTTATAAACAAAGACTCTATACTGGTTATTGAAGAGGAGAGAAAATCAAAAGATATATTAATCCCAGAGCTAAAAATAGAAAGAGTTAAAGAGTTGGGTATATCAAAATTTTCTTTCTATAGACTAACTTAAATTATTTTTTTGAAGTTCAACGGCTTCCTGAACAAAAGGATCTACATTAAGAAGCTTTGCCAAGCAAATAACAGTTAATATTTCGATACAAAAATAAAAACCCAGCTTATTAACATCATTCTCCTTAAATATTGAAATTCTTGGTTTAAGGCCTTGTTTTATAAGTGTCTCGTTCATTGCACTCATATGGTTAGAAAGTGTCATATTTATTAAATTCACTTTATCACTCTCCATACTCATGATTTCAAAGAATACATTCCTTGGCCCGTCTAGAAATAATTGAAGAATACTATGCTGGTCTTTTGTCATCTCAGAAACAACTGGCATAAATCCTTTTCCATTTTTGCCTAGCGATTCAGCAAAAAGTTGTTTTTTCCAATTACCTACTTCCAGTAATTCATGCCCATAAATAAGATATGCTGCGATATTTTTATTATTTTTCATAGACTGACTTAACTGATCAGCCAAATCTTCAGCTAAACCTTTTTCTTCCGTAGCTTCTCTGCCACCCTCAAGAAAATTTTTGCACAAATCAGAATTAAAATAAAACCCAGGAATAAGAGATGTATTGCTGAATATAGAAAATCTTCCTCCTATATCTGGATCATGCTCAATAGATTTCATTGAGTGCTGTAACGAAAAGTCGTGAAGTTGAGATTGTTTATCTTCGGTTAAAGAAAAAAAGTGATTTGAGATATTTATTTTATTTTTGCATTTGTCTATCAAGTACTCAAAAATAGATAATGTTTCAGAAGTTTTGCCAGATTTAGAGATGAAAATGAACCCTGTTTTTTCTAAATTCAAAGTTACGAGTAATTTATCAATAATATCAGAATGTAAATGATCAATATAAATTACTCGTATTTCATTTAAAAAGGAATTAATAGCTTTTGAGCCTTGCGTTGATCCTCCAAAGCCAATAACAACAATATTTTCAAATTTTTGAGAAATGATTTCACTTGATAAAAGGAATTTTTTTTCAAGTTTCTCAAAATCTAAGAATGAATAATTCATTTTCATACTGGAGTTTCCTCTTCAATTAAAACTTCATCAATTTGCCTTTCAAACTCTCTTAGTCTCTTATAAACACTTGCGAGCTCAATTATAGTAGGCCATGCTTTTAGCAGATACTGCATTGATCCCTCAACTCTTCCAAATGCCCTGATTATCTGCTGCATAACACCAAGAGTAACAACGCCTGCAACAATTGCGGGTGCTAAAAATACATATGCTGATAAAACATTTGCCTGCAAAAATGCAACACGTCCAATGTCAAAGTAAAGATATCTTATGTAGCTTAAAAAATGTATCTGCCTTACATCATCAAACAATTCTTCAAGAGTTTTTGGTCTTACAGTCTCATCATCCTCAGCAATTACTAACATTTTTCTATATGCAGCTTCCTGTTTTTGAAGATCATATTCAATTCCAACTAGTCTTAAAATTAAACCAAGAATAATTAAAAATAACGTACCACCAATTGACCACACCAACGCCCCGACAACTAAACCATATTCCCATTCACCAAAGAAAAATATTGGAATTCCAATGCTGAGGCCAAATAAAATTGGCATAAATTCAACTAGTATCATTAATGCTTCAATCAAACTCGTTCCAAGAGACTCCATGATTCTTGAGAATTTAATTGTGTCTTCTTGAACTCTCTGTGAGGCCCCTTCAATTTTGCGGGCTTTGTCATAAACGGAATGATACCATTCTACCATTGCGGTTCTCCACCTGAATAGAAAATGATTAGTAAAATAACTTACAAGCACTGCAACAGCCACATACATGCCAGCTAACGTTATAAATGATAAAAGACTTGCCCAATATTCTTCTATAGTAATTACGTTAGGAGCTGACAACGCCTCTTGTATCATGTCATAAAATTCACCAAACCATTCATTAATTTTTACGTCAATTTGTACCTGAATCCATAAGGACGATAAGATAATTGCAGAACCAATATATGCCCAGTAAAACCATTTTGGATCTCTAAAAAACTTAAACATTTATAGAATATTTAATTTGAATATGAGTTGAGTAAATCATCTACTCTGTTCAAAAGATCATTTAAATCTTGGTCATCATCGTAAACTGTAGGATCGTCATAAACTTCTTCTTCAATAATCTCAGGCTTCAACTGCTCTTCTTCTGGAAGCGATGTTATATCATCTACATTTGATAACTCATCTAGCAACTTTTCTTCAGTAAAATTGGTTTCTTGAGACTCATTATTTTGAGCTTGAACATCTTGAGTCATCTCTTCCGTATCATTGTTATTTTCGACATCAGTAGCCTGATCAGTTAAGTCGTCATTTACCAAAACATCTAGGGATTCAGTATCGTCATTTGTGTTTACTTCATTTGATACTTCTTCTTTTTCATCATTAACAAAATTACTATCAATGAAATCTTCTAAAGATGAACTCTCAGTCTTTTCACTAGTTGTTGCACTATTATCACTTGTTAGTATTTCTTCAATATCTTCTACCACTTCTTCATTTGGTAGCTCTTCACTTGCAGAGTCGTCATTTACAACTGGGGGTGATAACTCAAAGTCAGGGGGTATTTCTAGTGCTTTTTGCTTAAGTGAAGTATAATCTCTTACTGTATTATTAGAACAAGAAATAAATATAAAAAAAACTATCAATAGAAAGTATCGACTGATTATTTTATATTTCATTTTTTTTCTTTCTATTTGAAAACAATTCTAAAATTATTATTAGGATACATCCAAGAGTTATATTTATATCAGCAATATTAAATACATACCAATGGAAATTATTATAATGCACGTCAATAAAATCCAATACTGCTGCATACTGATAACGATCAAAAAGATTACCTAATGCACCTCCGATTATTAAACTAAATCCATAATAATAAACTTTGCTATTAATGGTTAAGGCGTAAATGAACACCACAAAAATAATTACAGCCATTAAAATCATATAAATATTATTTATAGTCCTTATGTCATTTTGAAATAAACCAAAGGCGAAGCCTTTATTCCAAATTAAATATAAATTTACGTATTCATTAATTGATGTTAAATATTGAGAACTTAAATTTTCAACATCTATATTGTAAAGTTGTATG